>JANXBZ010000014.1 GCA_025060475.1 Dictyoglomus sp.
TATACAGAAAAGTTGAAAAAATATTCTTGGGTAAAAACTCCAGTAGTTAAGCCGTATGTTAGGATGAGTTGGTTTGTATATGTTATTACTCTTGAAAAAGGACTTGATAGGGATATAGTGATAGAAGAAATGGAAAAGAAAGGGATTCCTGCAAGGGGATATTTTTCTCCAATACATTTACAACCATATGTCAAAGAAATGTTTAAAACTTATGAGGGAATGCTTCCAATAACAGAGGATATTTCAAAAAGGACTCTTGCTTTACCTTTTCATAATAATTTAAAAGAAGAAGAGATTGAAGAAGTTATTGGGATTTTAAAAGAGGTTGTAGAAGAAAGATTTTTCTAAATGGATTATAAAATTATGGGAAATATAAAGCGTTTTGGAGTATCTGTTGAAGAGGAGTTACTAAAGAAATTTGATGAGGTTATTGAAAGGCAAGGATATAACAATAGATCTGAAGCAATAAGAGATCTTATAAGGGATTATCTTGTTAAAGAAAAGTGGAGGATGAAAAAAGAAAAAATTATAGGAAATATAAGTGTTATTTATGAACATGATGTATATGATCTTTCTAATAAACTCATAGATATTCAGCATAATTATCATGATGTTATAATTTCCACGTTACATGTCCATTTTGATGAAAAGAACTGTTTAGAAGTAATATTAGTTAAAGGAAGAGTACAAAGAATTAAAAAACTTTATAATGAAATTTCTTCTTTAAAATGGGTAAAACACACTGATATATCATTAACGGATATACTCTAATTTCAAAAAATTTTTAGGGAGGGGATATCCCCCTCCTATTCTTCTAGGATTAGGACTTCTCTTGGATGTATTTCTATTTCTCCTTCCATTATTCTTCCTGAAAGAAGATCTTTTTTCTTTGTTCCAATATTTATCTTTTTTATCTCCTCAGTGTGGTTTAACACAAAGGTGAAGGTTTTTCCATTTTTTATTCTTTGGGTAATTTCAATCCCATATGGGATATCCTTAAATAATTCACTAATTCCATGGGTTCTCATGATATATCTTACAAATTCTTTTAGAAATTTCATAGAGGGAAAGGTTCCAATATAATATGCATAGCCATTACCGTATTTATTTACTGTTATACAAGGATAACCTTTATAATAATCTTTCTTATAAACTCCTATAGCCTTTGTAGAATTATTTTCTAAATGAATTACATCAAAAATTAAATTGCATTCATAGGTCTCCTCAGAAAAATCTTTTTTAAACTCATTTTGAATTACAATCTCATTTTTCATATCTGGGGGAAGGGCATCAAATTCTTCTACCCATATCCCAAGAATTTTTCTTAAAAGCCCAGGATATCCTCCTAAAATGACCAAGTCATTTTCATCTACAATTCCACTTAAAGTAGTAGTAACAAAAATTCCTCCGTTTTTAACATAATTTTCTATTTTCTTTGCAACTTCCTCTTTGGTCATATATAAAAGGGGAGCAATAATTAATTTATATTTTTCAAAATCATCTTCTATTCCTATAACATCCACTCCTATAAGATTTTCATATAAAGCTCTAAAATAATTTTCTACTCCCTTTACATAATTTAAATCCATGCTGGGACCTTGAGAATTTTCAAGAGCCCACCAATTTTCCCAATCAAATAATACTGCGGATTGCGACTTTACTTTACTCCCCAAGAGGGTATCTCCAAGTTTTTTTAATTCTGCCCCTAACTCCTTCACTTCCTGGAATACTCTTGTATTTTCATGTCCTGCATGGGATATTACTGCACCATGAAACTTTTCTGGTCCTCCTCGGGATTGCCTTAGTTGGAAAAACATAACTGTATCTGCACCTTGAGCAATAGCCTGATAGCTTAAAAGTCTCATCACTTTTGGCCTTTTAATATAACAATAGGGTTGCCAGTTAGTCTGACTTGGGGTCTGTTCCATGAGCATGAAAGGTTCTCCCTTTTTAAGTCCTCTCATAAGAGAATGTCTAAAGGCAAGGGTTATATAATCGTCGGTAAGATAGGGATAACTATCCCAAGAGATCACATCCATATGTCTTGCCCATTCAAAATAATTTAAAGGTTTAAAGGTTGCCATTAAATTAGTGGTTATGGGAATATTTGGATTATATTTCTTAATTATATTGTATTCATTTAAGTAGCATTCTAAGGTGCTCTCGGACATGAATCGATAGTAGTCAAGAACCATACCTTGGGCAACAGTAGTTAATTTTCCTGTCCACCAGTGATGGAATATTACATTTCTTAAGTTTGGTACTGTTATTTCATCCCAATCATAGATAGTTTGTCCCCAGAAAGCTGTATACCATCTTTTATTTAACTCTTCTAAGGTACCATATCTCTTTTTAAGCCATTCTCTAAAAGCTTTTTCACAGTTTTCACAATAACAATAGGTTCCATATTCGTTAGCAATGTGCCAGACTAAAAGAGAAGGATGATTTGCATATCTTTCTGCTAGTTTTTCCACAAGTCTTTTAGAAAATTCCCTATAAACTTTACTGTTGGGACAAAAATTAACCCTTCCTCCATGGGTTCTTTTCAAACCATTAATATCCTTTGGTAATACTTCGGGATATTTTAATGACATCCAGTGAGGTTGGGATGCTGTAGAGGTGGCAAGACAGATATAAATTCCGTTATTCCAAAGCAGGTCAATAATTTCATCCAGTTGAGAAAAATCATATTTATCTTCTGCGGGCTGAATTAGGGACCAACTGAAAACATTTACAGTAGCAATATTAATATTTGCTAATTTAAAGAGTCTTATGTCTTCTTTCCATATTTCCTTTTCCCATTGTTCAGGATTATAATCTCCACCATACCAAATAAAGGGAAGTTTTGGGTTAATCATCTTTCAACCTCCATTCTTTCTAAAATTTCATCCACATTTTCTTGAATCTTTTTAATGGCTATAATAATATCATCCATGTCTTCCTTTGTTCCCAAAAGTACATTCTGAGAAAACCATACCCCCTCTTCTTTACATGCTCTTTCTGTCTCAGGAAGATAAAGATCACATTGGTCCCCTTTTAAAGAGTTTGATATGGCAGGAATCTTATAAAGGGGAGTAGTATATCCAGGTTTTAAAGGGATTCCTTCCGCATTCATTGCCTTTATAAACTCCATTTTAGGTAGTCCTTTGAAATATGAGGATTTATATTTAAATATAAAAAGATGGTAAGCGTGTCTTGATACTCCCTCATCAGGGGTTAGAATTTCTATTCCCTTTATTTCCTTTAATTTTTCAGTTAAATATCTTGCGTTTTCTTCTCTTTTTCTCATTAGTTCTTCCATTCTTTCCATTTGAGCCAATAAGATTCCTGCCTGAAATTCTGTCATTCTATAATTTCCCGAGAGTATATAATGCATATACCATTCTCCTTTTCTTGACCTTCCTACATTCATCAAGGACCAAGCCTTTTCTGCTAATTCTTCATTATTAGTTAGTATTATTCCGCCTTCTCCTGCGTTTATATTTTTTGACGATTGAAAACTGAATATGCCCATATCTCCTAGGGCTCCAACTTTTTTTCCTCTCCATTCTGCTCCATGAGCTTGGGCTGCATCTTCTAAAACCTTTAGATTATACTTTTTAGCAATTTCTAAGATTTTATCCATATTTGCAGGACAACCACCAATGTGGACGGGAATTATGGCTTTTGTTTTAGAAGTAATTGCGGGCTCAATTTTATCGGGATCTATATTGTAAGTCTTAGGATCAATATCTACAAAGATTGGTTTTGCTCCTACCATAAGAACAGAACTTGCAGTGGCAATAAAAGTATAGGCTGGAACAATAACTTCGTCTCCAGTCCCAATTCCTAAAGCCCTTAAAGCAATTTCTAAAGCAGCAGTTCCGTTTACACAGGTGATTCCAAATTTTGCGGAATGATATTTGGCAAATTTTTCTTCAAATTCCTCGTTCTTTTTTCCATTAACCCTTCCCCATTTTCCACTTCTTAATACTTCAAGAAGAGCTTTTTCTTCTCTTTCATCGAAAACAGGCCATGAAGGATAGGGTTTTTCTCTAACGGGTTTTCCTCCACAAATTGCTAGTTGGGCCATGATTTCCTCCATTTTTTTACAAGATATAAATTTTAACTATAATCAATTATACTGAAAAGAAAAATAATTTCAAAAGAAAAATAAGAAAAATCTTTGGATGAAAAAAAGTTTTAAAGAGATATTATTACTATTTAATATCTTAGAAGAATTAAAAAAACTTGGAGCATTGAAAATTATTCTTTTTGGATCATTGGTCCATGGGGATGTAGATGTAAATAGTGACTTAGATTTATTAGTTATTATGCCTAATACAAAAAGTGGTAAAGAGTGAGAAAGAAAAATATCTGTGGATATAATTGTTTTTAATGAGCAAGAATTTAAAGAAGAAATAAATATTAATCTCTTCTTGAATAATATAATTAAGATGGCTAATCCATTCAAAGGATGAATTTGAAGACGCAGAAGAATTGAGAAAAAGAGGTAGATATTATATACAGACAAGATATCTTAATTGCCTTCCTGGTGGGGTACCTTCAAGGTATTTTGATGATCCAGAAGAAGCTGAAAAGGCAATGAGACTTGCTAAGATGGTTATAGAACTTGTAAGTGAGAAAATGGAAGAAGGTTTCTGTTCTTGACCAAAAGGTTGCATATAATATAATCTTATTTTAGATATAAAATTCTAATTTAACCCTTAGCCAATTAAAAAAATCTTTTAATAAACTTAAGAGGTGGTTTTATGTATTTACTGGATATTGTGGAATTTGAGGTAACTACTCAATGTAATTTTAGATGTATTCATTGTTATTGTAATGCAGGAGAAAAGGATAAGGAAGAATTAAATTTTGAGGAGATAAAAAATTTAATCCTTCAAGTAAAGGAGTTAAAGATAAAAGAGTTGGATTTAGTAGGTGGAGAGCCTTTTATGCATCCAAAGATATTAGATATTATATCCTTCGCTCATAATATTGGTCAGAAGGTTATAATAAATACAAATGGTTCTTTAATAACCAATGATTTAGCAAAAAGTCTTAAAAAAATTTCTCCCAATTTGATCATAGGTGTTTCCTTAGAAGGACCTGATCCTGAGACTAATGATTTTGTAAGAGGTAAAGGAAATTTTGAAAGGGCAGTAAAGGGAATAGAAATCTTAATAAATTATGGTTTTCCAGTAACTATTTTAAATATTATAAATAAAAGAAATTGGATGAAATTTGAAGAATTGGTAATATTTGCAAGAAATATAGGAGTTAGAAATATTTATGTAGATCGATTTATCTCTGTAGGAAGAGGGGAGATTTTCGCCCAATATCTGGATATGGAAGATAAGGAATGGATTGAAGCAATAAAGTATGTAAGAGAAGTTATTAAGAAATATAAAAAGGAAATGAATTTTTTTGTGGAAGAATCAATTTCAGGAGAAGTATGTTCTGCAGGAATTTCTCATGTATCTATTCTTGCTAATGGATATGTGGTGCCTTGTGGGCATCTGAGATTTGATAATAAATATTATTTGGGAAATATAAGGGAGAAAAGTTTAGGAGAAATTCTAGGTTTTACTAAATTGAAAGAAATTTTTAAAGAAGTAAATTCCTGTAAAAACTGTAACTTAAATAAATTATGTAACGGAGGCTGTAAAGCTTATCAAATATTAAAAAATAAAGAAAAGGACATTCCCCTTTGTGTAATAAATAAAGAAAAAGGGAATATCCTTTTTGAAAGTTTTATTTCATAAAATATATTCTTCTTCAGATTCCTCTTCTCTGGAGCCTTATCAATAATTTTAAAATCTTTTGTTTATTATACAATGCAACTTTCTTTTTAGAAAATCCGTATTATATAATGGAAAATGAAAGATATTTCTTATTATTTTAAACTTTATGGAAAGGAATTATATTCTTACTTGAGAAGATTAATTGGAGAAGAGGAAACAGCAAAGGATCTTCTTCAGGAGACTTTTTTAAGGGCTATGAAAATTTCTTTAGAAGAAAAAACTGCAAAATCTTATTTATATAAAATAGCTCATAATTTGGCTATGGATTATTTTAGAGAGAAAGTACATTTTGATGACATAAATTCTTATTGTGAAGAAACTAAAGAAAATCCTGAAAAATTAGTAGAAGATCAGGAAATTTGGAAAATTTTAAGTCCTATGGAAAGAAGTGTTCTTATACTTCACTATCAACAGGGATATTCTTATAAAGAGATTAGCGAAAAAATAGGAATTCCTTTAAATACTGTTAAAAGTTATGTCTTTCGAGGGAAAAGAAAGATTTATAATTATATAAAAGGAGATGAATGAATTGGATTGTAAGGATTTTAAAGAAAAGATGTTTCTATATCCTGAAGTAGACGATGAATTTTATAAACATTTTGAAGTATGTGTTCCATGTAAGAATTCCTTTGAAGAATGGATAAAAATAGAAAAAATGTTAAGAAGTCCAATGCTAAAAAGGGAAATAGAGTTAGAATGGAAGATTATTTCAAAAAATATTGAAAGAAGAATAAATTTGGAGAGATATAAAAAAATTATTTTCATTGGTGTTCTTACCTTGATAGGAATTCTTACTTCTTTTATATTTTTCATATTTCTTTTCAGATATCTAAATCTTTACTTAATCTTTTGGGGAATTAGTATTATTTTTAAAGAAATCTTTAATTTGATGTCTTATTTTACTATCCTCTGGATACTAGTGTTAGCAGTTAAAAATGAAAGGGATATGATAAAAACAAAATCATGGAAATAGAAAGGGAAAAGGAAAGAATAATAAAATTTTTAAGAGAAAAATTGAATGAGGAAAGAAAGGATGGTTATGTTTTAGGAGTAAGTGGAGGCATTGATTCCGCAGTAGTTTCTTATCTTTTAAAAGATGCAGTAGGAAGGGAAAGAATTTTTGCTCTTATTATGCCTGAAATGGATTCGGAACCAGCTTCTGTAGAGGATGCATTGCTTGTTGTAGAAAATCTTGGAATTCCATATAAGGTTTTTTCTTTGACAAAGGCCTTATGGATATTAGGAGTTTATAAGAGTGTACCTTTATTTTTCTTTCTTTTTAGACCTTTGAAAAGAAGAGTAGTAAAGTATTTATATTCTGAATATAGTAAAATTTTAGGTAAACCAGTCTTCTTTGCTCAAAAGGAGAAATTGAATATTAAACTTCATTGGTTCTACGAGGGTATTGCATATCATAGAATAAAACATAGATTGAGAATGGCTTTGTTATATTTTTTTGCAGAGAGAAAGAATTATTTAGTTGTGGGATGTAATAATCTTACTGAATCCTTAATTGGTTATTATGTGAGATATGGAGATGATGCTTCTGATATTGAGCCTATTTCTCATCTTTATAAAACAGAGATAAGAGAACTTGCTAAAATCTTAGGAATTCCCAGGAGAATAATTGAAAAACCTCCATCACCTGATCTTCTACCAGGAATTTCTGATGAATTTTCCCTAGGATTAGACTATATGACTTTGGATAGGATTCTTAAATCCTTCGAAGAAGGAAAGGAACCTTCCCAGCTTAAGGATTTTGATGAGAAATTAATAAAGTTAGTATATGATCAATATTTATGGGTTAAGAAAGAAAGCAAAAAACCTTTAAGATTAGTTAGAGAAGAATAAAATGTTATTTGGAAATTTACAAGAAGTAGAGGTTATAAGAAGGGAAAAAAGATTTAGACTACATGTCTTATGCGAGGGTAGAGAAGAACTTGTTTATCTTCCAAATCCTGGAAGGCTTGAAGGTATCATCTTCCCTGGAGCAAAGGTTTTTGTAGAAAATAAGATGAATGAAAAAAGAAAAACCAAATGGGAAGCTGTATTAGGTCTTGAAAATAACATTTATGTTTCCCTTAATGCAGGATTAGCTAACAAGATATTTTATGAGAATCTTAGCTTTTTTCCAGTAAAAGTAAAGGATTTAAAGAGAGAATTTGTTTTTGGAAAAAGTAGATTTGATTTTTTAATAAACAATAGAATCCTAGTTGAAGTAAAATCGGTAACTTTAGTAAAAGACAATATTGGTTTATTTCCTGATGCTCCCACGAGAAGGGGATCAAAACATATGGAAGAAATGGCAGGGTGGAGTTTTGAAAAGTGGATTGTCTTTGTAGTTCAAAGAAAGGATGCAAAACTAGTCATGCCTCATAAGAATATGGATAAGGATTTTTTTAATAGTATTAATCTCCTGAAGGAGAGAGGAGGAACTTTTTTTGCTTTTTATTGTGATGTAAGTCCCAGGGGAATATTTTTTGGAGATTTTATAGATGTCAAAATATAAAAATTTGGTAGAAAGATTAAGAGAAATTGAAGAAGAAGCAAGAAATTTAGTAGCTGAGAGAATAAATGAATTTAAAAATCTTGGACTATATGGGACTGAGTTGGATTTATTTTCTGAATTATCCTTTTGTGTGTTAACTGCTAATTGGTCTGCTCATGGAGGAATAAAGGCTCAGAATTTAATTGGAAAAAATAATTTTAGTCAATTACCCTTAGAAGATTTAATTAAAGAATTAGAAAAAGTAGGACATAGATATGCAAGAAAAAGAGGAGAGTATATATTTGAAAACAGAAAACTTATTGGAAAGTTAAAAGGTATTTTAGATCTTCCTTCAAAAATTGCTAGAAAATTACTAGTGGAATCTGCAAAAGGAATAGGATGGAAGGAAGCAAGTCATTTTCTGCGAAATACTGGTAAATTTGACTTAGCGATACTGGATAAGCATATCTTAAGAATTTTGTATGCTGAAAAAATAATAGAAGAAATTCCCAAAAGTTGGACTGAGAAAAAATATTTATATATTGAAAATTTCTTTTTTGAACTTTCTCAAGAATTTGGAAAAACTCCAGGAGAGACAGATCTCTATATATGGTATTTAATTAAAGGAAAGGTTGAGAAATAATAATTTTTAAAACCTCTTATACTCCCTAAATATTGTAATCAGAACAAACTTATGATATTCTTTTTTTGTTTTTGAAAATATCTTTTTAAGGAGGAAGAAGAAGATGAGAAATATATCTGTAGAAAAATTAAATTCTCTACCTGTAGAGGAACATGGTGTAGAGTTAGTAGAAAGAAAAGGTGTAGGACATCCTGACTCCATTTGTGATGCTATAATGGATCAGATTTCTGTAAATCTATCTCAGGAGTATATAAGAATAGCTGGAAATATTCTTCACCATAACATTGATAAAAGTCTTCTTGTTGCTGGAGAAGTAGAGAGGAAAATTGGTGTTGGAGGAAGAGTAATAAAACCCATGCTTTTAGTAATCGGAGATAGAGCAACATCTGAAATAGATGGGATAAAGATCCCAGTGGAGGAAATTGCTATTGAAACTGCAAAGGATTGGATAAGAAAAAATCTAAGATTTGTTGATCCTGAAAAGCATATTAAGTTTCAAGTGGAATTAAAGCCTGGATCTCCAGAGCTTACAGATATATTTAGAAGAAGAAAAGGATTGCTTCCTGCTAATGATACTTCTGCTTCTGTTGGATATGCACCCCTTACTGCTACGGAAAGATTAATTATAGATCTTGAAAGATATTTAAATTCTTCCAAATTTAAAGCAATTCATCCTGAGGTAGGAGAAGATATAAAAATTATGGGCTTTAGGAAAAAAAGAGTTCTTCAACTTACCATTGCTCTCCCATTAATTGATAGATTTGTAGAGAGTGTTCAAGATTATTTCAACAAAAAGGAAATAATAAAAGGAGAGATTGAAAAATTTGTTCAAGAGAGAAATCAGTCCTTTGAAAAAATAATTATTGATATTAACACTTTGGATGATCCCGAAAGGGGATTAGATGGAATATATTTAAGTGTACTTGGAACTTCAGCAGAAGATGGAGATTCAGGGCAGGTAGGGAGAGGAAATAGAGTAAATGGAGTTATTGCTTTAAATCGCCCCATGGGAACAGAAGCAGCAGCAGGTAAGAATCCTGTAAGCCATGTCGGTAAAATATATAACATTCTTGCCCATAAATTAGCTAACGAAATTTATCAAAATATACCAGGCATAAAAGAAGTATATGTATGGTTGTGTAGCCAGATTGGAAAACCAATTGATCAGCCTATGATAGCTACCGCACAGTTAATATTGGATAATGGAGTTTCCATTTATGATGTGGCAAAACCTGTGGAGAATATAATAGACCAAGAGTTAGCAAATATAGGAGCTTTTTGTGAAGATCTTGCAAAGGGGAAGTATCCTGTATGGTAGAAAAGACTCCCCATTGGGCGGATTTAACAGCAGAGGAAATAATAAAAATTAAGGGAAAGAAAAATGTTGTAGCAACAGGTATTACTCCTTCTGGTCCCATTCATTTAGGAAATTTGAGAGAAATTTTAACAGGAGACGCAATTGCTAGGGCATTAAAGGAACAAGGATCAGAAGTCAGATTTATCTATATTGCAGACTCCTTTGATCCCTTAAGAAAAGTATATCCATTTTTGCCCGAATCCTATATAGAACATGTAGGAAAACCAATTTCAGAGATTCCAGATCCTGAGGGATGTCATGAGAATTATGCAGAACATTTTTTAAATCCATTTTTAGATGCTATAAAAGAATTAGGAATAGAGGTAGAAGTTATAAAGATTCATGAAGAATATGAAAAGGGGACTTACACATCAATTATAGATATTACCTTAGAAAAAAATGAGAGAATTACAGAAATTCTTAACGAGATTGCAGGAAGGAATCTAGAAAAGGACTTTGTTCCCCTCCTTCCTAAGTGTGAAAAGTGTGGAAAGTTAACTACAACTAAGATTATTTCCTTTGATATTAAAAAACATCAAGTAGAATATCTCTGTAAATGTGGACATCAGGGATTTGCAGACTATAGTAAAGGAGAAGCAAAACTTCCTTGGAGATTGGATTGGCCAGGAAGATGGAAAATTTTTGGAGTAACGGTAGAACCTTTTGGAAAAGACCATGCTACTGCTGGTGGTTCTTATGATACAGGAAAGGTTATTGTAGAGGAAATTTTTAATTATCCTGCTCCTTATCCTTTTATCTATGAATGGATATATTTAAAAGGTAAAGGAGCCATGTCTAGTTCCAAAGGTATTGCTATTTCTATAAATGATATCTTAAAAATTCTTCCTCCTTCTTGGGTGAGATATCTTATTTTAAGATACAAACCTGATAAGCATATAGATTTTGATCCTGTTAATGGTTATATTCTTCTTGCAGAGGATTATGAAAGATTGGAAAAAATTTATTTCGGTTTAGAAGGAACTCCTGAGGAAAGAAAAGAATTAGCAAGGGTTTTTGAGATATCTCAAGTAAAAGATATTCCTAAGGAGCCTGGTCCTCAAGTTCCTTTAAGGCATATTATTACTCTTGCTCAAATATCTTTGGGTAATGAAGAATTATTAAAGGAGATGCTAATAAGAAGTGGATATGAAAAGGAACTTAATAAATTTTCAGAGATTTTAAAAAGAGTAGATTATGTAAGGAATTGGCTTGAAAATTATGCACCTTCCCATGTGAAGTTCAAACTGCAAGAAGATCTTCCTCAGATTACTAAAACCTTCTTGCCAAAAGAAAAAGATTTTCTGAAGGCTTTAGCTGAAAAAATAAGGGATAAAAATTGGGAAGGAGAGGAACTTCAGAATTTTATCTATCAGCTTTCTCAGGAGTTTAATATACCAGGAAAAAGAGCTTTTCAGCTTATATATCTTTCCTTTCTTAATCAAGATTCTGGTCCAAGGGCAGGATATTTTTTAGTTTCTCTTCCAAAAGATTTTGTAATTAGAAGATTAGAAGAAGCTGGAAATTAATTCTTATCTCTTGATTTAATCAATCCATTAAATTCCCTTAACTTGTATTTTTTTAATCTTAATTTTATTTTTTTAAGTTCATTTTTTGACAAATTTAATATTAAACTTTATAATTTTAAAAGTAAGATTTTAAAAATTATAAGGAGTAAAAATCTATGAGGAAAGAACAGGGTGGAAATATTTTCAAATTAATAAAGAAAAACATTTTCTTATTCCTCATAATATCCTTTCTTTCTATCATTGTTTCCTTTATTAATGTATCTTTTATAAATTTTGAGAAGGATATTTCCGATGCCATTTTAGAAAAGAATAGAGAAGTATTTACAAAAATTTTTTGGATTGTATGTAGCATTATGGTTTTAAAAATATTTTTGGAATATATAAAAGCTTATCTTATTGGAAAATTTATAGAAAAGGTTCTAATAAATTTAAGATTAAAAATTGCAGAAAAATTAAACAAGATAAAATTGTATCATATAGAAAAGAATACCACGGGAGATTTAGTTTCAACTATTTCTAATGATTTATCCTTAATTCAAAATTTCTTAGGAAATCTAGGTGATATTTTATATCAGCCAGTAAGTTTTATTTTGGGATTAATCTTAGCTTTTACAATAAATTGGAAGCTGACTCTTTTTAGTTTTGCTGTAATTCCCTTATGTTTTACAGGAGCTATTTTAATAAGTAAACCTATAGAAAAGTATACAAAAAGGCATCAAGATGTCTTTGGATATGTAAATACTGTATTTCAAGATGCTCTTTCTGGAATTATAATTGTTAAATCCTTTAATTTAAAAGATGAAATTTCAAAGTTTTTTAATAATGAATTAAAAAGAGCCTTTAAGGAAGGAATTAAATCTATAAAATTTGAAGCCCTTTTAGATCCTGTTAAAGGAATAATACAAATAGGTCCCTTTTTACTTATGTTTTTATATGGAGGAGATTTGGTAATAAGGGGAGAAATGACTGTTGGTGGAATTGTAGCTTTTATAGAGATCATGAATATTTTTCTTAATCCTGTGAATACTTTTCCCAATATTCTTAATAATTATCAAAAGGCAAAGGCAGGTTTAAAAAGAATAGAAGATATTTTATCTCAAGAGGAAGAGAAGAATGGAGTTATTAAAGAGGAATATAAGAAATGTCAGTATGCCATTGAGTTCCAAAATGTATATTTTTCCTATGATGGAATCAATGAGGTTTTAAAAGATATAAGTTTTTCTGTTAAAAAAGGGGAAAAGATAGCGATTGTTGGAGGGAGTGGGAGTGGCAAATCTACAATTATAAAACTTATTCTTGGTCTATATAAACCTACTAAAGGTAATATTAAAATCTTAGGAGTTAATATAAATGATTGGGACTTACGTTCTTTAAGAGAAAAAATCTCAGTAGCAAATCAAGATATATATCTTTTCCCTGAATCTGTTAAAGAAAATATAAGATATGGAAAATATTTTGCTACTGATGAGGAAATAAAGGAAGTTACCTTAAAAATGTTGGCATATGATTTTATTGTTTCGGATTTAGGGGGTTTTGAAGAAGAAATAGGGGAAAGAGGCTTAAAGCTTTCTGGGGGTGAGAAACAAAGGATAGCTCTTTCAAGATTTCTTCTCAGAGATAATTGTGACATTTATCTTCTTGATGAAGCAACTTCTGCTCTTGATGCAGAAACTGAAATTCAGATTCAAAATATTCTAAAGGAGGAGTTGAAAAATAAAACTGTATTAATCTCTGCTCATAGATTTTCATCTATCAAATTTGTAGATAGGATTTTAGTATTGGATAAAGGGAAAATCGTAGAAAAAGGAACTCATGAAGAGCTTTTAAATAGAAAAGGAATATATTATAAACTTTATTTTAAACAATTAGAAAATAATTACTCATCTGGAACGGAGGAATTTACTTATGAGAAACAGATTAATTAGGCTATTTTCTTTTATGTGGAAGGATGGTGGGAATTTTTTGTTAGGATTTTCCTATGTAATATCTATGCTTATAACTTCCTCTCAAACCTTCTTCTTTAATTATTTTGCAGCTATGAGTTTGAAAATCATTACTGATGGGATTGTAAATAAAAATAGGGAATTGATTATTACTGGAGTAACTTATCTTTTCACAAGGTTTGGAATTCTTTTTCTTATATTTCCAGTCTTTTCTTATGTTTATATGTATTCTGTTAGAAAGACTACCTTTATTATTAGAAAAAAGCTCTTTGAACATATAATTTCTCTTCCTATGAGAGATTATGAAAAAATCCATTCAGGAGATTTTTTATCTCGACTAAATTATGATGTTAATACTGCGGAAGGAGCATATTCTTGGCAGGTTATGGTATTATTAATGTCCATCATTAGTGCTATTGGAAGTAGTGTTGTAATTCATTCTATTAATAATGTTATGTTCTTATATGCTGTCATAATAGGATTTCTAAACGTAATTATTAACTCTCTTTTTATGAGACCTATAAGAAGAATAAGTGAAGATATTCAAAAGTCCATTTCCAAAATTATACAAAGATTTTCAGATATGATTGGTGGAGCTTTTATAATCAAAAGTTTTAATATTGGAGATATTATTTATAAAAAATTTGTCGAACTAAACCTTTCCTTCTATAAACTCTCCATGAAAAGGGTTCATTATAATTCTCTTTTAGCATCTTTTAACTATTCTGTTGGTTATTTGATCTTTTTTGGAGAGCTTGTAATTGGTGGTCTTTTAATTATGGATAACAAAATGACCTTTGGTGAATTAACAGCTGTGGTACAACTTATGGGTCCTATCTTTTGGCTTTTTGGATCTATTGGAAATTTTCTAACTAATTTACAAACTTCTCTTGCAGGTGCTGAAAGAATTTTTGAAATATTTGATAAACCAATAGAGGAGGAAATTCAAAGAGTTTCGATAAGGGAAAGAAATATAATATCAGAGGATAATTATTATGTGGAATTTAGAAATGTAAAGTTTTCTTATGATGGAGATGGAAATGTTTTAAAAGGAATATCTTTTAAAGTAAGTAATAATATGAAAATTGCCTTTGTAGGGGAGAGTGGTGGAGGAAAAAGTACTATCTTTAAGCTTTTGTTAGGTTTTTATCCTGATTATGAGGGAGAAATTTATTTATTAGGAAAGGAATTAAGAATGTATTCTTTAAAGGAATTAAGAAATTTAATTTCTTATGTTCCCCAAGATGTCTTTTTATTCAATAATACTATTTATGAAAATGTAAGATATGGAAGATTGGATGCAAAAGAGGAAGACGTTATTTTTGCATTAAAAGAAGCAAATGCTTATGATTTTGTTATGAATCTTCCCAATGGTTTATATACAAGAGTAGGGGAGAGAGGAATATCTCTTTCAGGAGGTCAAAGGCAGAGAATTGCAATCGCAAGAGCGATTTTAAAAAATTCTCCTATACTTCTTCTGGATGAAGCTACATCCTCTCTTGATTCTGAGTCTGAGGAACTTGTTAATCAAGCTTTAGAAAGACTCATGAAAGGAAAAACAACATTAATCATTGCTCATAGATTATCTACAATAATGAGTGCTGATAGGATTTATGTAGTAGAAGATGGAAAAATAATTGAAGAAGGTACCCATGATGAGCTTATGAATTTAAAGGGAAAATACAAGAAATTATGGGATTTAGGATTTAAATCTCTATAGATTAATTTTTATTTTATATTTCTACTTCCTGGTTTAACTAAAGGTATTCCTTCTTTGCACAAGGGACAATCTTCAGGAGTATAAGTATCTAATTTAAGTTGAATTAGGGAATATAAATCTTTATCAAAATTTACCTTTCCTCCACTTCTATCCACAATACATGCATATGCACAAATTTCTCCTCCTAAATTTTTAACAAGATTTGCTACTTCAAGGGCAGATCCTCCTGTGGTTATCACATCCTCACATATAAGTATTCTTTCTCCTTGGGAAATAGAAAACCCTCTTCTTAGAGTCATTTTTC
This sequence comes from Dictyoglomus sp., assembly GCA_025060475.1. Classification (NCBI taxonomy): domain Bacteria; kingdom Pseudomonadati; phylum Dictyoglomota; class Dictyoglomia; order Dictyoglomales; family Dictyoglomaceae; genus Dictyoglomus; species Dictyoglomus sp. The sequence continues at coordinate 15,768 of JANXBZ010000014.1, forward strand.
CTTCTTCTCTTTCTGAGAAAATTCCCCTTGCTTTTAGGGCTCTTGCCAATTCATAGGCGATAACAATTCCTCCTAAAGCAGGACCTATTACAGTGTCTATTTTTAAATCCTTTGGGATCTTTTTTGCTATATCTTTTGCGATTTCTTCAGCAATATCGGGATATTGAAGAATAAGGGCACACTGAAGATAGTTGGGGCTATGAAGTCCCGAAGATAATAAAAAATGTCCCTCTAAAAAGGCATTCTTTTCTTTAAAAACTTTTAACCAATCCATATGAAAAATTATATCACACATGATAAAATTTTTATAATGGATTTTCCAAGAGAAGGAAGATGTGAAATTTGTAATAAGAAATCTATTCTAATTTCCTCCTTCTTGGGAGTATGTAGAGATTGTATTTTAAAAGAATTTGACAAAGCCTTACCTATTATTAGATCCTCTCATAAGAAAGCAAGAAGTTATTTTAGGCTCTTTTATCCTACCAAATCAGAAAAACCTTTTTGTAATCTCTGTATTCATAAATGTTCTCTGAATTTTCAAAAAAGTTTTTGTGGACTTATAGAGGAAGGAATAAGATGGGCAGGTTCATCTCAGAAAGGACTTTTGGAATGGTATTACGATCCTCTTCCCACAAATTGTGTAGCATCTTTTATTTGTCCTGAGAAAGAAAATTATGGTTATAAAAACTTAGCAATTTTTTATGCTAGCTGTAATTTTAATTGTCTTTATTGTCAAAATTGGCACTATCATGATTATTTGAAGAAAAAAACTCCCATTTATTCTGTAAAAGATTTGATTGAAAAGATAGATAATAAAACTTCTTGTATATGTTTCTTTGGGGGTGATCCTACTCCTCAAATTGCTCATGCCTTAGCTTTAGCCAATAAGGTTAAAAATAAAGTAAGAATATGCTGGGAAACCAATGGATCTATGAATTTTGAAATATTAAAGGAAATGTTTTCTGTTTCTTTGGAAAGTGGAGGAATTATAAAATTTGATTTAAAAGCCTTCGATGAAAGAATTCATATTGCATTAACAGGGGTGTCTAACAAAAAAACTTTAGAGAATTTTCAATGGGTTGGTGAAGAAACTAGAAAATTTAAAGACAAAATAGTTTTAGTTGCAAGTACTCTACTTGTTCCTGGATACGTAACTGAAGAAGAGGTAGAAAAGATTGCAGATTTTATTTCAAAGATAAATCCCAATATACCTTATTCTCTTCTTGGATTTTCTCCTAATTTCTTTTTTGATAATCTTCCAACTACTTCAAAAAAGCATGCGGAAAGAGCCTTTGGAATAGCAAAGAGTAAAGGATTAAAATATGTTAATATAGGTAACATATTTTTACTTTCTGATTATTATTAAAAAAGGAGGAGAAAAAGATGATTTTATGGGATAACCCTATAGATGTGAGTTTATTAATTCATGAGAATATGCTTTTTTGGCCTTCAGATCCTAAATTCTTTTTAGAGAGAGTTTCTGAAATCTCAAAAGGTAATAATGCAAATCTTTCAAGGATTTCTCTTGGACTTCATACAGGAACTCATATTGATACTCCTTATCACTTCTTAGATGATGGAAAAACTCTAGAGAAAATTGATATTTCTAGGTTTTATGGTATTGCCAAGGTTTTTGAGATAAGAAGTGAGGATAAGATATCGTTAATAGATATTGAAAAATTAGAAATAGAAAAGGATGACATAATTCTCTTTAAAACCAAAAATTCCCTTCTTCTTAGAGAAAACATATTTCATGAGAATTATATTGGGCTCTCAATAGAAGGAGCAGAATATTTAGTAGAGAAAGAAATAAAAGCAGTAGGAATTGATTATTTATCTATTGGTCCTAGGGGGGAGGAGGGAAGAAAGGTTCATAAAATTTTACTTAGCAGAGAGATAGGTATTGTAGAGGGTTTAGACCTTATCAATGTTTCTCCTGGTAAATACTTTTTTATTGCCTTACCCTTAAAAATAAAGGGAGGAGAAGGATCCCCTGTTAGAGCAGTACTTTTTCCTATAAAGGAGTAAAAATTATGAAGATAGCATTAGTGCACGATTGGTTAATAAATATAGGTGGGGCAGAAAAAGTATTAGAATCAATTTTAGAAATATTTCCTGATGCCCATCTATTTACTTTAATATATTCAAAGGCTACTTTAGAAAAATTATCTCAAAAACCAAAAAAGGTTTTTACTTCTTTTCTTCAAAGTTTTCCTAAAATTGAAAAACTATATCCCAAACTATTATTTCTTATGCCATATGCCATAGAACAGTTTGATCTTTCCCAATATGATTTAATAATATCTAGCAGTCATTGTGTAGCAAAGGGAGTTTTAACAAAATCCTATCAGAAACATATATGTTATTGCCATACTCCTTTAAGATATGCTTGGGATTTATATTTCCCCTATCTTAAAGATCATGGATATTACTATGGATTAAAGGGATTTTTAGCAAAGGGATTTTTGCACTATATAAGAGTATGGGATGTTATTAGTGCCAATAGGGTAGATTACTTTATTGCAAATTCTGAGAACGTTGCAAGAAGAATATGGAAAATATATAGAAGAGAAGCTAAGGTAATATATCCTCCTGTTGATCTTTCAAAATTTAAGCCCATTGATATTAATAAAAAGAAAGATTTTTTTGTTACAGTTTCTCGATTAGTACCATATAAAAAAGTAGATTTAATAGTAAAGACCTTTAATAATCTTAAACTTCCTTTAGTTGTTATTGGAAGTGGAAGCGAAGAAAAAAAATTAAGGAAAATAGCAGAGAAGAATATAGAGATTTTAGGATGGCAACCTGATCATCAGGTTTATAAATATTTAGCGGAAGCTCAGGGATTTATTTTCTCCGCAGAGGAAGATTTTGGAATTGTTCCTGTAGAGGCTCAGGCTTGTGGTACTCCTGTCATTGCTTATAAGAGAGGAGGAGCTGTGGAAAGTGTTATTGAAGGGAAAACAGGAATTTTCTTTGAGGAGCAGACTGAAGAAAGTCTTAAAAATGCAATATTAAGATTTCTAAAGATAAAGGAGAGATTTAATACTGAGGAAATTGTTAATAATGCAAAGAGATTTTCAAAAGAAAGATTTAAAGAGGAATTTTTGAATTTTATATCTCAAATAATGTGATTTTTATCACTGACAAAGAATAGATTTAGAGAGAAAATACTTTCTGAAATTATGGATATCTTATGAGGGAGAGGAATCAGTATATGAGATTGGAAGGAAATTTAGATAGGATTGAATTTTTATCTTTTATTAATTTTTTGTCTTTACAGCGAAGAACAGGGGTTTTTTTAATAAAGGATGAAGAAGAAAGATTTGCAACAGTTTTCCTTAAAAATGGGGATGTAATTGATGTAGAGTATTTAGGGGAAAGGGGAGAATCTGCTTTTTTTAAGTTACTTTCTCTTCCTGAGATAAATTTTGTTTTCACTGAAACACCTGTAAAAATAGAAAAAAGAATCAACCTCTCCTCAGAAAATTTAATCCTTGAAGCCATAAAGAAAATTGACGAAGAAAAAGAATTATATATTACCTCGTTATTGGAAGCTATTTAACCCTTCTATTGATTATCCATAAAATTTGTGATAAATATACTCAAAGAATAACCTAAATTTCTTTTTAGAGGTTTTATTTTATGAAAAAATTTTTGTTATTTTTATTTATAATTATTCTATTTTCTTCTCCTATTTGGAGTTGGAGTGGAAAAACTCATCAAAGAATAGCAGAAAATGCATTAAAATATATGCCCAAGGAGTTTCAAAGAAGAATAATGCCTTATAAAAATGAGATTCTTGAGGGAAGTATAGCACCTGATAGGGTCTATAGGGATTTTCAGAATCATATATATGATTTTGAAAGGAGAAAAGGGGGAGGAATAGAAAAAGTTAGAGAGAAATATTATCATGTTATTTCTCTTATAAGGGATAAAAAGCCATGGAGATTAATTGCCTATGAATTAGGAATTCTATCCCATTATATAGCAGATTTGAACCAGCCTTTACATACTTCTTCAAGTTATGAAGAAAAGGAATTTCATAGTAAGTTTGAGAAGGATGCAGAACAGATTGTCCCAAGAAGAATTAAAGGCTTAAATTTTATTTCGAAACCAGCTTATTATATATTTAGTAGTGCAAGGTCTGCTCATCTATATTATTATGATATAGAAAAAGCTTATACCAATAATAAAGGTTGGAAAGCTGTTTCTTCTTTAACCCAAAAGCAAATAGATAAATCTGTAGAAGATGTGGCAAATTATTGGTATAGTATATGGGTGAGAGCCAACAGAGTTCCAACCTTAGGAGATTTATGGAATGATTTTCTTGATTTTTTATTTCTCTATATAAATAAAATTTTTGCTGTTGAGGTGAAATAATGAGGATAGCTATTATTGGGGGAACAGGAGTATATGATCCAAAGTTTTTAGAAAATCCAAAGGAGATTATTGTGTCTACCCCTTATGGGGATGCAAAAATTTTAAAAGGAAATTATATGGGAGAAGAGATAGGTTTTTTAGCAAGACATGGTGTAACACATTCGGTACCACCACATAAAATTAATTATAAAGCAAATATTTGGGCTTTAAAGAGTTTAGGGGTAGAAAGAATAATGGCTACAACAGCAGTAGGAAGTTTAAAAATGAACTTAGAGCCAGGAGATTTAGTTTTGCTAGATCAATTTATTGACTTTACAAAGGGAAGGGATTATACCTTTTATGATGGAAAGGATGGTAAGGTAATTCATATAGATTTTTCTGAACCATACTGTCCTGAATTAAGAAAGATTTTAATAGAAGAGGCAAAAAGCTTGGGTATTAAACTTCATCCCTTTGGAACTTATATTTGTACAGAAGGTCCAAGGTTTGAAACTCCTGCAGAAATAAAAATGTTTTCTTATTTTGGAGATGTGGTTGGAATGACCAATGTTCCTGAAGTGGTCTTGGCAAAAGAATTAGAGATTTGTTATGTTACTGTTTCTTTAGTTACTAATTATGCTGCAGGAATATCTAAAACTCCCTTAAGCCATCAGGAGGTTCTTTCTGCAATGGCGGATAATATAGAAAAAGTTAGAAAACTCTTTTCTTCAGTAATATCTAAAATACCGATGGAAAGAAATTGTCCTTGTAAATCTGCATTAAAAGAATATAAGGAGAATGATGGGAGATGAAGATTTTAGAGTGGAAGAATAATTCTCTTTATATTTTAGATCAAACCAAGCTTCCTTGGAAAGAAGAGTGGATTCAATGTCAAAGATATCAACAGGTAATTGAAGCTATTAAAAAATTGAAAATAAGAGGTGCTCCCGCCATAGGAGTTGCTGCAGGATATGGTGTGGCTTTAGCAGCTATTAAATATACAGGCTATAATCTTCATGAATATCTTCAGGGAGTTATTAGCGAATTTGCTTTATCTCGTCCTACCGCTGTAAATCTATTTGTTGTTTTAAAAAGACAAGGAGAAATTGTTTTAAGAAATAAACAGAAATCTTCGGTAGAGCTTAAATTAATGCTTCTTGAAGAGGCTCAGAAAATAGAGGAAGAAGAAAGAGAAAGATCCTATGCTATAGCAAATTACGGAGTAGATTTAATACCTGACAAAGCAAATATTCTTACCCATTGTAATACTGGAAGTTTAGCTACTATTGGTTTAGGGACTGCCTTGGGAATAATAAAAGAAGCGTGGTACCGAAGAAGAAATATAAATATGGTTTACTTTACTGAGACAAGACCTCTACTTCAAGGAAGTAGACTCACAGGGTGGGAATTATCTCGAGAGAATATTCCTGCAACTCTTATTACTGATAATATGGTTGGTTATCTTATGTCAAAGGGAAATATAGATTTAGTTTTGGTGGGAGCGGACCGAATTGCCTTAAATGGAGACACTGCAAATAAAATTGGAACTTATACTTTAGCTGTTTTAGCGAAATATCATAATATCCCATTCTATGTAGCAGCACCCCTTTCCTCTTTTGATTTTCAATTAGAAAATGGTAATAATATTGTTATTGAAGAAAGAGATCCGGAAGAAGTATTTACGGTTTTAGGTAAAAGAATCGCTCCTGATGGGATCAATGCAATAAATCCTGCTTTTGATATCACTCCAAATGAATTAATAACTGCAATAGTTACTGAAAAGGGTATAATATTTCCTCCTTTTCGAGAAAATTTAGAGAAAATGAAGGAGGTAATTGTAGGTGAGAATACTTATTAAAAATGTTTCTTTACTAAAAAATAATCAGATAATTCCAGAGATTGATATATTTATAAAGGATGATATTATTGAGCAAATAGATAAAAATATCACAAAAGATTATGACTATATAATTGATGGTAAAGATAAATTAGCGATGCCAGGTTTAGTTAATGCTCATACTCATCTTGCAATGACTTTATTTAGGGGTTTTGCTGATGATCTTCCTCTAAAAGAATGGCTTGAAACGAAAATTTGGCCTAATGAAGCAAAATTGAAAGAAGAAGATGTATACTGGGGAAGTCTATTAGGGGCTTTAGAAATGATCAAAGGAGGAACTGTTGCTTTTGCAGATATGTATTTTTACATGGATAAGGTAGCAGAAGTAGTCGAGAAAAGCGGTCTTAGGGCAAACCTTTCTTGGGGGATGATTGCAATTCTTGGAGATGAAGAAAAAAGATTAGAAAATAGCTTAAAATTTGCAGAAAGATGGCACAAATCCTGTAATGGAAGGATTTTAGTGAGTCTTGCACCTCATGCACCTTATACTTGTCCTCCTAAATTTTTAGAAAAGGTAATTGATAAGGCTGTTCAATATGAATTAAGTATACATACCCATCTTTCGGAAACAGAAGGAGAAGTTAAAGAAATAAAAGAAAGATATGGTGAGACTCCAATAAGATTAATGGATAAAATTGGACTTTTTAATGTTCCTACCATATCCGCTCATTGTGTTTTTGTTGATTCCGAGGAGATAGAGATTTTAGCAAAAAGAAAAGTAGGAGTAGTTCATAATCCTCAAAGCAACTTAAAACTTGCATCAGGTATTGCTCCAATTAAAGATATGCTAGATAAGGGAGTAAGAGTAGGGCTAGGAACCGATGGTCCAGCAAGTAATAATAATTTAGATATGTGGGAAGAAATTAGGCTCTCCGCCACTTTACATAAAGGATATAAAAAAGATCCTACTGCTATTCCTGCTTTTTTAGCTTTAGAAATGGCAACAAGAAGAGGAATGGAAATTCTTGGTTGGGAAAATTCAGGAGTTATTGAGGAGGGGAAAAAGGCGGATCTTATTCTAGTTGATTTCAAAAGACCTCACTTCTTCCCTCGTTTCAATCTTATTTCCCATTTAGTTTATAGTGCTAATTCTTCTGATGTGGATACAGTTATTGTAGATGGAAAAATTCTTATGGAGAAAAGAGAAGTAAAAACTTTAGATGAAGAAAGAATTTTATATGAGACTGAAAAAAGAGCTTTTTTATTAGTAAAAGAAGAATAGGAGGAAAAATGTTATGGCCATACCTTGGATATATATTGAAGATATACCTGAAACAAGTGCCGAGAAAATAGAAATACGTGGTTGGCTTGCTAATAAAAGATCTAGTGGGAAAATTGTTTTCTTAATAATAAGGGACGGTACAGGTTTTATTCAAGGAGTCGCAGATCTTAATAATTTTTCTCAAGAAGAATTAGAAGCTATAGAAAAGATCCCATTAGAGTCATCAATTATTGTACAGGGGAAAGTAAAAGAAGAACCAAGAGCTCCTACGGGCTGGGAAATTTATTTAGATAAAGTAGAGGTTGTTTCTCTATCTCAAGATTATCCTATTCAAAAAAAGGAACATTCTATTGAGTTTTTAATGGAGCATAGACATCTTTGGATAAGATCCAGAAAACAACAAGCAATTCTGAGGATTAGAAGTGAGATAATAAAAGCAATTAGAGATTTTTTAGATGAGAGAGGATTTATTTTAGTTGATGCTCCTATTTTAACTCCATCTTCCTGTGAAGGAACCACAACTCTTTTTGAATTAGATTACTTTGATCTTGGAAAAGCATATCTTTCTCAAAGTGGACAGCTTTATATGGAAGCAGCATGCATGGCATTGGGAAAAGTTTATTGTTTTGGTCCTGCCTTTCGAGCAGAGAAATCAAAAACAAGGAGACACTTAACAGAATTTTGGATGGTAGAGCCAGAAATGGCATATTGGGATTGGCAGGATAATATGAAACTTCAGGAGGATTTAGTAAGCTATATAGTTCAAAGAGTCTTAGAAAGAAGGAAAAAGGAACTTGAAATTCTTGAGAGAGATACGAAACCTTTAGAAGAGATCTTTCCACCTTTTCCAAGAATTACCTATAAAGAAGCTTGTGAATTGTTGAATAAAAAGGGAATTCCTTTTTCCTATGGTGAGGATTTTGGAGGAGACGAGGAAACAGTAATATCTCAAGAGTTTAATAAGCCTGTCTTCATTCATCATTATCCTGCAAAAATAAAACCTTTTTATATGCAACCAGACCCTGAAAATCCAGAGTTAGTTCTTAATGATGATCTATTAGCTCCAGAGGGTTATGGAGAAATTATTGGGGGAAGTCAAAGAATTCATGATTTAAATCTTTTAGAAGAAAAAATAAAGGAAAATAATTTACCAAGAGAAGCTTTTGAATGGTATATTGATTTAAGAAGATATGGTTCTGTTCCCCATTCGGGATTTGGGCTTGGTATAGAGAGAACTACCGCTTGGATTTGTGGATTAAAACATGTAAGAGAAGCTATTCCTTTCCCGAGGATGATATATAGGATATATCCATAAGAATATTTTAATTCTAATTAAATTCTTGATTTTTTATATTTATTTTTTTAAACTAATTTAAGGCTTTCATTATGCACGAATGGGCGCTCGCTGAGGCGATTGTAAATACCGCCATAAAAGAAGCTCAGAATAAAAATCTGAGTAAGGTAGAATTTTTATCAATAAGAATAGGGGAAATTCAACAAATTGATCTAGAGATCTTTAAATTTGCTATCAAAGAGTTATCTAAAGATACAATTCTTAAGGATGCAGAAATAAGATATGAAAACTATCCAGCTATTTTACTTTGTAATGTTTGTAGAAATGAATGGAGTTACACAGAAAGTTTTGAAAAATTAAATGATGAAGAAAAAGAAGCCATTCATTTCATTCCAGAAACAATTCATGTTTACATTTATTGTCCCAAATGTGGAAGTGTAGATTTTGAGATTAAAGAAGGAAGAGGGGTATGGATTGAGGAAATATTATGAAATTAATTGATCCAAGAGTTTATGCTATTGAGGGGAGAATTAAAGATATAAAAAGAATATGGGCAGTAAGTAGTGGGAAGGGAGGTGTGGGAAAGAGTACTTTATCCACTTTTATTTCTCTATTATTAAATAAAAGGGGTTATAAAGCAGGACTCTTAGATTTAGATTTTTATGGCCCTTCTTCTCATTTAATATTGGGAGCTAATAATATAAAACCTATTGAGGATTATGGACTAAGACCTGCAGATATTGAGGGAATTAAATTTATGTCTATTATATACTTCACTGAAAATAGACCCTTAGCAATGAGAGGAAAGGATATTTCTAACGTTCTTATAGAACTTCTAACTATTACCCGTTGGAATAATCTAGATTTTTTAATCATTGATATGCCTCCGGGGATGGGTGAAATTCTTTTAGATATTATTCGCTATATATCAAATTTAGAATTTTTAGTTATTTCTAACTCTTCAACAATATCCATGGAAACAGTAGAAAAATTAATAAAATTTTTGAATTCTCAAAATATTCCTATTTTAGGAGTTATTGAAAATATGAAATTTGTTCCCTCTGAGTATATTAAAAACAAATGTTACGAGCTTAATATTAAATATTTAGGAGAAATTTCCTTCTGTCCAGAAATAGAAAATTATTATGGAAATATTGAAAAGCTCTTAGATTTACGAATCTCTAAAGAGCTTAACAATATTCTTTCTTTTCTTATATGATTAAAATTTTTAGAAAGAAGGTGAACTATGGAGAAAATTAAAATTAAAGTAAATGGAAAAGAAGTTGAAGTTTCTCCCGGAAAAACAGTTCTTCAGGTTCTTAAGGAATTAGGTATACATGTTCCAGTACTTTGCTACTATGAACCTTTAATGCCCCAAGGATCATGTAGAATATGTGTGGTTGAGGATAGAGGTGTGTTAAAGACAGCATGTACTACACCTGTTGAGCCTAATATGGATATAAAGACTGATACTCCTAATGTTATAAATTCAAGAAAACTTGTTCTTCAACTCCTTTTTTCGGAAAGAAACCATTATTGTATGTATTGTGAGGTTACTGGAGAATGTGAGCTACAAGACCTAGGCTATGAATTTGGATTAGATCACTTTGAATTTCCAACCTTTGAGAGAAAATTCCCAGTAGATAACACTCATGATTTCATAATGATAGACCACAATCGTTGTGTTCTTTGTAGACGCTGTGTGAGAGTATGTTCTGAGGTTGCAGGACATTATGTTTTAGGAGAAATGGAAAGAGGAATTGATACTATGATAATTGCAGATATGAATTTACCATTAGGAAATTCGTCCTGTGTATCTTGTGGGCTTTGTGCTCAAGTATGTCCTACGGGAGCAATAATCGATAAAAGATCATCTTATCTTGGGAGAGAAATTCAATCCGATATTATCTATTCAAATTGTGATCTTTGTGCAGTAGGATGTGGAGTTGAGATTTACAAGAAAAAAGGAGCTAATTTCATTGTAAAGATTTATGGAGATTGGAATTCTGAAATATCTAAGGGAATTCTTTGTAAAGTAGGTAGATATTTATCTCTTTTCAATAACAAAGAAAGAGCTGTAGGAATTAGAGTTAAGGAAGAATTTGGTTTCAGAAAAATTCATGAGGATAATTTAGTTTCCTTGATAAAATCTAAACTTAATAATGCTGTAGCATATGTAGATGGTTCTCTATTTAATGAAGAGCTTGAGCTTATAAAGGAGCTATTTAAGGGAAGAGTATACTCCTTATATCCAAATGATTCTCCTATTCCTTCAAATATAAATATTGAAGATTTAGATAACAGTAATTTCTTTGTAATCATAGGAGTAGATTTAAATAGAGAATATGGTACCATTGGTTCCTTTGTAAAGAGAAATGTAATTGGAAAGAAAGCAAAACTTATGGTTATAGATAAAGAATTAAATAGTCTTGCTAAAATTGCTGATTATGTATTTAATATTAAAGATATTAACATAGCACTTGATATTTTGAATAAAGAAAAAGAGGTAACAATTATATATAAAAATCTAACAGAATCGGAAAGATCTCTTCTTTTATCTCTTTCCAATGCTAAATTTCTGCACCTTCCTATGGAGACAAATTCTATTGGCCTTCAAAAGCTTGGAATAAAACATGAAAAAATATCTGCTGAGAATGTGTTTGTTTTTGGCAAAAACTTAGAAGGTATAAAGGATTTACCAATTAAAAATTCATTTATGTTGATATTCACCCCCTATGAAGATGAAGAATTACATAAAGGAGATGTTATTGTAGGAATTACTGATTGGTTCGAAAGAGAAGGAACTTTCTATAATTTAGAAGGAAGAAAAGTAAAGAAGGAAAAAGTTCTAAAACCTACCTTTGATGTAATTGATCTAAAGGAATTTATTTCTTATATGTTGGGTAAAACTGAGAGAATATCTTAAAAGAGGTGAAAATTATGGGAAAAATTAAGGTTGCTTCTATATGGTGTGAAGGATGTTCTGGATGCCATATGTCCTTTCTTGATATGGACGAAAGATTAGTTGAACTTATAAATAAAGGTTTAGAGCTAAATGCAACACCCATAACTGATTTAAAAGTACCCGATGAGGGAACAGATATAGGTATTATTGAAGGAGCAGTAGCAACAGATCATCATGAAGAAGAAGTAAAAATGATGAGAGAAAGATGTAAAATTATAGTAGCCCTAGGAGATTGTGCTGTTTTTGGTGGAATTCCTACTATGAGAAATTACTTCACTGTAGATGACCTTTTAAAGAGAGGATATCTTACTACTGAAAGCACCGTAGATGGTAAAATTCCAATTTCTGAAGAACTTGGAAAACATCTTCCAAAAACTAAAGCGGTAAACGAAGTTGTAAAGGTAGACTTTTATATTCCTGGATGTCCTCCTTCTGCAGATGCTATATATCATGTGTTAAGAGAAGTGTTAGAGGGAAGAATTCCTAAATTAGAAGGCGAACTTCTGAAGTATGAATAAGAGGTGAGAATATGGAAAAGAAAATTACTATAAGTCCAATTACAAGAATAGAAGGACATGCAAGGGTTACCATTCATTTAAAGGACGATGGAAAAGTTGAAAAAGCTTTCTTTCATGTGGATCAATTTAGAGGTTTTGAGAAGTTTTCAGAGGGAAGACATTTTTCTGAGATGCCTGTTATTACTCCAAGAATTTGTGGGATATGTCCCATAAGTCACCATTTGGCTTCTGCAAAGGCAACCGATGAAATTATTGGGATAGATATACCAAGGCCTGCGAAACTTTTAAGAGAATTGATTCATATGGGACAATTTATTCAGTCCCACTCAATGCACTTTTTTGAACTAGCTGGACCAGACTTTATCCTTGGTTGGGATGCAGATCCCAGAATAAGAAATGTGGTAGGTCTTATACAGGAAAATCCTGAATTAGCCTTGAAAGCAGTAAGATTAAGAAAATTTGGTCAAAGAATCATAGAACTTGTAGCAGGAAGAAGAATTCATCCTGTTTTTGCAGTACCTGGTGGTGTAAATTCTGCTCTTTCTCCTTCTGCAAGAGATGAAATATTAAAAGGTATAGATGAGATGATAGGATACATAAAAGAAGGAATAAAATTAGCAGAAGATTTTATTGAAAAAAATAAAGAAGAATGTAATAAGTTTGCTTCCTTCCCTACAGGATATCTTGGTCTTGTAAAAGAGGATGGTTCTTTGGAGTTTTACGATGGAAAAATAAGATTTATGGATAAAGAAGGTAACATAGTAAAAGAATTTAAGCCTCAGTATTATTTAAGATACATAGGGGAAAGGGTAGAGGATTGGACCTATCTAAAATTCCCATATTATAAGCCCTTGGGATTTCCAGAGGGAGTTTACAGGGTAGGACCTCTTGCAAGATTAAACATAGCGGAAAAAATAAGTACTCCTATTGCAAATGAAGAATTCAAAAAATTTAAATCCATAAATAATGGAAAGCCTGTAGAAGGTTCTTTATATTACCACTATGCAAGGTTAATTGAAACAATTTATGCCTTAGAGAGAGCAAGAGAAATATTAGAAGATCCAGAGGTTATGAGTCAAGATGTGCTAAGACTTGGTGAGGTAACAAACGAAGAAGGAATAGGAGTAGTGGAAGCTCCAAGAGGAACCTTAATTCATCATTACTGGGTTGATGAAAGAGGAACTATTGAGAAAGTCAACTTAATAGTTTCTACAGGACATAATAATTGGGCTATGAGTAAAGCTGTAGAAGAAATTGCAAAAGCATATGTAGATGGTAATAATTTAAAAGAAGGTATGCTAAATCGTGTGGAAGGTGCTATCAGATGTTATGATCCATGTCTTTCTTGTTCTACTCATGCAATTGGTAAAATGCCTATTATCATAGAATTTTATGATAAAGATGGGAAATTGATTAATTTTATAAAAAGAGATTGAAAAAAATACTCTTAGTAGGATTTGGTAATGAATATAGAAAAGATGATGGATTAGGAATAAAGCTCCTGGATCTTATAGAGGGTGAATTTGACAAGATTAAGATCCAGGAGCTTACTTTTGATATGGCGGAAATTATAAAAAACTATGATATTGTAATTTTTGTTGACGCTTCTTTAGAAGGAAAGGAAATTTCTTTTAGAAAAATCTCAGAAAAATGTACCTTTTCTCCTCTTACTCATCACACTTCCTGCGAGGAACTCTTAATTTGGACTAAAGCTTTGTATGGAAAAACTCCCGAATTTTATTTGCTATCTATAAAAGGCTATGATTTTGATTTTGGAGAGGAGTTATCAGAAGAAGCAAAGAAAAATTTAGAAAAGGGTCTTAAGTTTTTAAAAAGATTTATTAAAGGATTAAATGAATAAAACTTATAGAATAAAAATCTACGGTATAGTGCAGGGAGTAGGTTTTAGACCTTTTATATATAAACTAGCAAAGGATCTGAATCTAAAGGGATATATTTTTAACTCAACAGGTTCTGTACATATAAAGCTACAAGGGGATGAAGAAATTATAGAATTGTTTATGCAAAAAATTCTTAGAGATCATCCACCTCTTTCCAAAATAGAAAAAATAGAAAAAGAAGAAATCCTTTCAGAAGAAAAATACGAAGATTTTGAAATAATAGAAAGTAGAGAAGAACAAGGTTTTAATTTTATCTCTCCTGATATAGCTATATGCAATGATTGTCTTTATGAAATGTACAATCCAGAAGATAGAAGATACAAGTATCCTTTTATCAATTGTACAAATTGTGGACCAAGATACACTATTATAGAAGATCTTCCTTACGACAGAGAAAAAACCACCATGAAAATCTTTAAAATGTGTCAAGAATGTGATAAAGAATATCATGATCCCCTAACAAGAAGATTTCATGCTCAACCCATAAGCTGTTATAATTGTGGTCCCTCTCTATGGATCTATGAAGAAAAGACCGAGGATCCTCAAAATATCTTTATAAAAATATCTGAATATTTAAGAGAAGGAAAAATTCTTGCTATTAAAGGTATTGGCGGATTCCATCTTGCCTGTGACGCTACAAATAATAACTCTGTGAAAACTTTAAGGCTTAGAAAAAAAAGACCATCAAAACCCTTTGCTCTCATGATGAGAGACTTAGATATGATAAAGAAATATTGCTATGTAAGGGAACAGGAAGAAAAAGTATTAATCTCTAAAGAAAGACCTATTGTATTACTTCTAATAAAGGATCTTGGAGATATTTCTCCCCTTGTGGCTCCAAGAAATGAATATCTAGGAGTTATGCTTCCTTATGCTCCTTATCATTATCTTATTTTTGACTATTTTAATAGACCCTTAGTAATGACTAGTGGAAATATTACTGACGAGCCTATAATCAAAGACAATGAAGAGGCAATAAAAAAGTTAAAAAATATTGCAGACATATTTATATTTCATAACCGAAATATAGCAAGAAGAATTGATGATAGTGTAGTATTTTTTGAAAAGGATGGACTCCAAATAATAAGAAGAGCAAGAGGATATGCTCCTGATCCTATAAAAATACCTATCACTATAAAGCCCATTCTTGCCTTAGGAGGAGAATTAAAAAGCACCTTTGCTCTCGGAAAAGAAAACTATGTATTTGTAAGTCCTCACATAGGAGACTTGAAGGATAAGGACACTCTTGAAGTATATGAAGAAACAATTAGAGAATTTATAAGACTTTTTAGAATTGAACCTGAAATTCTTGTACATGATCTGCATCCTCAATATCTTTCTACCGACTTTGCAGAAAAATTTAAAAAATATTTAGAAGTAAAATCTATTCAGCATCATAAAGCCCATTTCTTCTCACTCATCTTAGATAGAGAAATAAAAGATGAAATTATCTGCTTTTCCTTTGATGGAACAGGATATGGAGAAGACGGAAAAATTTGGGGAGGAGAGGTCTTTATAGGAAATATAGAGGAAGTGAAAAGAATAGGTCACTTTAAATATTTTCCAATAGCAGGGGGAGATTATGCTATAGAAAATCCTCAGAAAATTGCTCTTTCTTATCTTTTAAAATACTTTCCTGAAGAAGTGGAAAAGATATTTCCCTATATAAATTCTTTTGAAATAGAAATTACCAAAAAAATGATAGAAAAAGAAGAGAATATATTTTACACATCTTCCTGTGGAAGAATTTTTGATCTTGTCTCTGCTTTACTCAAAGTAAGAGAACATATTGATTATGAAGGACAAGCAGCCATAGAACTTGAAATGCTTGCTATGAAAAGTAGAGAAACAAAGCACTATTCCTTTGAAATAATTAAAGAAAAGGAAAAATTTGTCATTGATGTAAAACCAACTATTGCGCAAATTATTGAGGAATTAAGGATTACTGATAAAAAGGATATAGGTAAAAAATTCCACAATACCATATCTCAGATAATTTTGTCTCTTTCTGAAATTTTAAGAGAAGAGTTCAAAATAAATAAAATCGGGTTTTCAGGAGGAGTTTTCCAAAATCGATTATTACTAAGAACAGTTGTAACATTACTAGAAGAAAAGGGTTTCCAAATTTTTACTCATAAAAAGGTGCCAACAAATGATGCTGGAATATCTCTTGGTCAGGTTATTTTAGGAAGATTAATAGAAAATAATTAAAAAATTATCTCTCTAAGTTTAAGCTTAGTATTCCTCCTATTAGCACAAATAAAGACATTAAAATAAAGCTTATAAAATAACTCCCACTTACATCCTTAGCATAGCCAATTAAATATGGAGAGATCAAAGTGCTAAAATTTACAAAAATATTTAATATAGAATATCCCATGCCTAAATTCTTAGTAAATTTTGGCAAAAGATAAAATACTGTAGGAGGGACTAAAACAGCAGAAATTCCAGAAAGAATTACTATAAAAGGAGAACTTATAAAATAAATTAGAGTAAGAAAAAAAGAAAGCAAAATACTTCCTATTAAAATAAATAAGGATGGTTTTGATGCTACATCCAAAAGATATCCTAATACAGGGCTTAAAAAAGATCCAAGCATATAAAGACTACTAATAAAAGCAGCATAATTTTCCGAATATCCTTTTAGTACAAAATAGTCAGGAGCAAAAGTAAAAAATGATAAAGAGCCTGCATTAAAAAGTCCCCATAAAACACCTAAGATTATTACCTTTGAAGAAAGACTTTTGAACAAATTAATAAAACTAAAATTAACATCTTTTTCCATATTATCTTCTTTATAAAGAAACAATGCCCAAAGAAGGACAAAGAGTGTAAATACTAAAAGTACAATCATAGGAGATTTAAAGCCAAAACTTTGAGCTATATATGGAAAAATATTAAAAGATAAGATACTTGCAAGGGGCATAGCAGTACCCCAATATCCTATTGCTCTACCTAATTTATTTCCCTTAAACTTTTCTCCTATAATTCTTAAACCAACAACTGCAAATATTACACCCCCAAAACCAATAATGAATCTTGAAATAAGTAAAGAATTAAAATTTTTTCCTAAGATAAATAAACCTTCTCCTATTATATAGAGGAGGAGAGAAATTATTATAGGAACTTTTACGCCCCATCTATCTAAGATATAGCCTCCTAAAATACCAAAGAAAAGCGGAGGAAAGGATACTACTCCCATAAGTAGTCCTGCTTGGGATCTTGTGATTCCAAGTTCTCTAATCATAAATGGAATAAGGGGAGGAATGGCTTGAAAATTAAGAGCAAGTACAAGAGATAGAAAATAAGCAGTTAAAAAATAAAATATTTTATCCTTTTCCATAAAATTCTCCTTTCAAATTTAGTTAGCTATCTAATTATAATATAATTAGTTCTAATATACAACAAATTATATCCCTATTAATTCAATTTAAATTCAATATATAATAAAAACATGAGCGACTACGATAATAAAAAAGAAAAATTAAAGCAATATCTTTTTGTTTATGGTTCTCTTCTTTCTCACAATTCTAGGAATTATCTTTTAAAAGATTCTAAATTTATTGGAAAAGCTATTCTAGAGAATTATGGTTTATACAAAATCTCTTGGTACCCCGGAATTGTCTCTAAAGAGGGATCAAAAGTAGTAGGAGAAGTATATGAAGTAGATGATGTTACTCTTGAAAAAATTGATAATTTTGAAGGAGAGGGAGAATTATATAAGAGAGAAAGAGTTATTGTAAATCTTGAAAAAGGGGAAAAAATAGAAGCTTGGACTTATGTTTACCTAAATGAAGTAAAGGAAGAAAATTTTATACCCTTTGAAAACCAACCCTGGAGAGATTAAATTAACAAATCCATCAAATAATAATCCAAAAGGTCTAATTCTGACCCCTTTAAATTTTAAAATTCTAAAAGAAATGAATAGAAGGGAGGCTGATAATTTATGAAGAAGTATTTTTTAATTGTGATAAGTATCTTAGTAGTTTTGGTAGCTATTTTAATTTCATTAGGAAGAACTCAAGAGATGCAGAATGTAAAGTGGGAATATAGAGTGGAATATTTTTCTAGGGAGGATTTTAGTATTTTTATAAAGGCTTTAACAGTTAAGAAGATAAATGATCTTGGGAAAGAAGGCTGGGAATATGCAGGTCCTCTTTGTAATGATGGTATAAATGCCCAGTTTATATTGTTTAAGAGACCAATTAGGTAAAAGGGGGGTAAAAGAATGAAAAAATTTTTTCTTATATTAACTTTTTCTTTAGTATTTCTCTCTACTTTTTATTTATCTCATGCTTTAGCATTTAGTTGGTATAGTTTTTGGGCTTGGCTATATCATTGTAATCTTACTTTTGTTAGACCAATATATGGTGATACTTATATTTACAACGAATCTTTAAGCACTTCTTTTACTGTATATGATGCCTTTGGAGATGATTACACTTTTTATATTAACCAAAACCCTACTGCTTCTAAAATTTCTTATTATTCTTTGAACATAAGACTCCCACTGTATTATAGTAATTATCTATCAATAGGAATTAGCAATATACAAAGATATTTTAATACAAATATTTTTAGTGAAACAGGAATTACTCAAAGTAGTATTTTTATTGCAAATGGAGGAGGACTTTATGTAAATCTGAGAACCTACGATAGATTTTGGATAAATATAGTACTAGGTATAGTTTATTATGAAATTGATGCCATTGCGGATGTGGTTAAACCATCATGGTATGGAGATCCTGGTCTATATTGGGGTGGGACATTTTATGAGCCCGGAACTCCCTTAAGAGTGAAGGGAAAGAGTAATGATTTTTTCTCGTATTCTTTAGGTTTTAAATATCATCTAACTCCTGCTATATACCTTGAATTTACTTATTATTATTTTCCCGGAGGTACGATAGAAAAAATGGACTATATTATTGAAGGTCCGCCTGATCTCAAGATTAATGTTTCCTCTTATAAATTACCAAAGCCAATTACTATAAAGGAATCTTCAATATTTACTTTTGGATTAGGATTTGGACTTTAATTTTAAGTTTATTATATTGGAGGTAGAGAAATATTTAAACGGAGAAATCGTATTTTAAACGTAGTGTGGTTCTAAAGGTATAGTTCCTATAATTTATGGTTATCCCTTTAATCTTCCTCTACATCAATTTCAAGTTGGGAAAAAGCTTCCTTTATATTTTTTTCATACTCATTTTGAGTTATTTTCCCTTGGGTTGCTTTTATTTCAATTTCTACCTTATTAAATTTTTCTCTTAAGAATCTTATAACACCTATTATTCCTGATGTTTTTCCTTCGGGAATCTCAAACTTTAATTTTACACTTTCTCTATAATTTTGTTGATGTGAATTTGGTAACTTTTCAGCCTCTTCTGTTATTATTCTAGTTTCTTGAGACATTTTGATATCCTCTTTTTTTATTTCCAAAAATGTTTCTGATCTACCCTCAAGCTTAGTTTCTTTTATTAATTTTTCACAGATTTCTTTATTTATTAAAATCTCTTCTTCTTCAAAAGAAACTTCTGGAGTTTTTTCTTTTCCATAGTAACTTAGAATAATTTTACCTTCGCGAAGTTCTCCAATTCCTAAAATTTCATTTTTAACTGCTTTTTTTATCCCGTCAATCAAGACTTCTTTACTAGCAAACCTTAATGCTCCTGGTGTTCTATAACTCGAATTTATTATCTGTTTAGTGAATACATAGTCATTATTACCTAAAAACTTTTCTTTTATGACCTTTGGGTCAATAGTTTCTAATATGTAACCATTACTTTTTAAAGTTTCGTATACCAGTATATCTAGTGTTCTTTTTTCTCCTACTGTGGGTATTCCTAAATCTTCTTTTTCATTCTTTCCAGGTATCACTATATTTCTATAAGCTCTTCTAAGTTGATCCTCTAAGGATTCTTTCAAATTTCTTAAATTAATTTCTATCTCTCTTTTTTGCTCATTAGAAAGATTTAAGTTTTTATCATTTTTTATATACTCATAGGCTAAATAGTTTCTTATTGTATTTTTTAAAGCTAAACGTTCACTTTCAATGGGAATTAGTAAAAATAATGAGTTTACATTTACTCTTGGAATTTCACCTTTAAATTTAATTATTTTATTAATCAATTCTTCTTTTTCTTCCTTTAAGATTATGAGTTTAAACTCTTCGTTATCAGGAATATTTTCAGATTTTTCTTCCCATACATATACTTTTAATTTTTCTGAACGAACATTCTTTTTTATTAATTCTTTTTCATATTCTTCTATCTCTTCCTCTCTTATATTCTCTGCTTTTAGAACTAAAATTCTATTTAGATTGGGTTGATTTGAAAAGAAATATTTGTCGTTTTGATACTGTAGATAAAATAATCTATTTTTGAGAAGATCTAAGGCTTCGTTTATTACACTTGAGGGATTATTCAAAGTAGTAGCGGAGCGTTTTATTTCTAATATCGTTGCTCCTTTTTCTCGACCTCCTGAAAAGGAATACATAAATATAGAAGTTGCACTACGAGTACCTAATTTTAAACCTCTATAGGAGATACCTAGATCATCATCTACCCTTCTACTTCCTGAATCCTTTCTTGTTATATCTTGAGCTATTACGCTATTATACTCTTCTCCTATATATTTTACGAGTTCAAATCTAATATCTTCATTGGAAAGGTCAAAATCCGAAAGAGTAATATAAGGAATATTACTGTATTTGAGAGAAGACACAACCAAAGAAAGTAATCTTAAAACTCCTCTTGTTCGTTGGAAATTTGGAAAACTTCCCCAACGATGATAAAGTACATCTATCACGTCGGGCATAAAAGGATAAGAATCTATAAATCTATCTCTATACTCTGTGGGTTCTAAACCTATAGGTAATATTTTTTCTTTTTCAGCATAATTTATAAACTTATCAACTATGTTTTTAACTTCTTCTTCATCTATGTCAATAAAAAGTCTTTTTCTTATAATCTTTGCTATTTCATGGTCTTGTACTGGAGTATATATTCTCTCTACTCTTCCTACTACTTTTTGAAGTTGAGAAAATAATCTTTCCGCTTCAGTATCATAGTGCTCTATAGTACTTGATGGTAAAGTCACCACAAGACACGCTTTTTCTAAGGTAGCTACAACTTCTGTAAGTTCTTGCATGAAAGCTATGGTTTGAGCAGATAATGTGCTGTTTCCCACTTTTACTCCAGCGGATTTTGTAACATATTCCAAAACTTCATCCATAAGAATCAATAAAGGTTGATTTTTTTCCAGAATACTTCTTATTTTTTCTTTTCCTGGGGAGATTTGTCCTGTCATTATCTCATTTCTCCCTGTAAGTTCTTTCTCCAAAAGTCCCCAAAGAGTTTCTTCTTTTGCATCTAAATTAGTCCCTACTATTACTGCTAAATTTATCTTCCAATCTACCTTTGCTTTATGCATTAAGGCAATTAAAGAATGGGTTTTACCACCTCCAAAGGGAGTTTGGAGCTGAATAATAGAATCTCCTAATCTTCCTTCTATTCTTTTTTTGACAATATCTAATAAGTTTTTTAATCCTTCAGTAATATATGTCTTCCGAAAGAAAAGATCATAATTCTTGTATTCATCGATTCCCTCTCCTTTATAAGCATTCCAAAGATCTGCTGCGAAGACATCCATGGCAGATCTTCCCTCTAGGATGTCTCTATGAGGAATAGCTACTGTGTGAAAGGGTTTCATCCTTAAATTCCCCCTTTAATAATCATAGATTCATATCAATTTGTCTTATTTCTCCCATCAATTTACTTCTTCCCACCAAGAATCCCTCAAGAAGTTTTTTCTCTTTACTCTCATTGGGAAGAGTCTCGGAAATTGCCTGTGCTACTCTATAAAAAATTTCGCTTTTATGATAACCCCTTGTTTTTAATCTGTCTATCATATCTTCCCTTCTTCCAAGCTCCCAAAGGCAAAGCACATGGTGTAGCACATCTATAAGCTCAAAGGATTCTTCTAAATCTTCAATCTTTCTCTCATGAGGTCCAAGAACTCTTATAAATTCTTTTTCTTTTTTGATAAATCCTTTTTTATTGCTCCATTCTTTCTCAAGATCAACACCACAACTTACAGCAAGCTTTCTTGCCTCATCGAATTCTACTTTTGCCTCTCCATACTCCCAACGATATAGTATATAAAATCTTGTAAGGTCAGAAATTTCTGCAGAAAACCCATTATGTAAAATTCTTTTTATGGCATATTCTGTTACTATTTTTCTTATATCTTCTAAAAGTCTGTCCGCTCTTATTATATTTCCACTATAGTCCATGACTTTTTCATACCTACCGAAAATTTCAATAGCAGATCCTATAGCGGATATGAAAAAGTCAGCACCAGATATTCCTTCCTCCCAAAGTCTATCAAGTTTATCATTAAGATATTTTTTCATCTCCTCTTTTACTTCATTATAAAAACCTGTTTCTTTTTTCTCTCTTTTTCTTGCAACTATATAAATAGAGGATGCTAAAGCTGCAGATTCTCTTGCTCTTAATCTTTCTTTCATCTCTGTATTTATGGGCCAAGAAGCGGTAATTATAAGTCCAGAATCAAGGAGAGAGTTTATCAAAGTCTCCCATCCTGAGGTAGACTTATGAGCATATACAATTACTGCAATACCCTCTGGTTTTAATACCCTATGGATCTCTTGAAAAGCTTTTTTTAAATTTTCTTCAAAAAATTTCTTACCTGCTTCAAATCCTCCTTCGTTGTGAGAATATGCAACTATTTCTTGACTTTTGGGAGTAAGTGGAGTAGAAAATAATTCAGGATATAAATCTCCAATACTTCTTTTTAGCCATACATAGAAAAAGTCAGAAAGATAAGAGTAGGGAACATTGTCATAATATGGAGGATCAGTAAATACAGCATCAAAGAAATTATCGGGATAGGGAAGGGAAGTGGCGGAGAAGTGGGAAATATTTTCATAGTTATCTGATAATTCGTGTCTATTAAAACTTAAAGTATCTAATACTTTCAAAACACTATCGTTAATAGTTTTCCAATTATATCCCTTTTCTCCCAAAATATTTGTCTCTATATAGTCCCAATTCATAGGTAATGCTTGTCTAGAAAATGTTGTGGAAACTTTCTCCCAAGAACCATCCCAGTGACATAAGGTAGAATTAGTATCAGGTATTCTACTTATTATAAACCCCAAATAACTCACCACTGCCTTTGCATATTCTTTATCGTATCCTTTTTTTATCATCTCCTCATATGCTTTTCTTACTTTTTCTGTAAAGGTTATAAGAGCAAGCTTTTGCCTTGAGTTGAAAAGATCTCCCCATTTAAGCATTCCATATCTTTGGACCCTAAATCCAAGAGTTTCTTTAGGAGGTAATGGCTCATCTGGCACAGGATCCATGCCCCATTCTTCCATTAGTTTTTCTCTCTTTATTTTTAAGTATTCTTCTGCCTCTTTATAGGCTTTTAGATCTTCTTCTTTGGAGATTCTATAATATTTTCCTTCTTTTTCAGGATAATGTAGAACTACTGCTACCATTCTTTGTCCTGATTTTCCCTGCTGGAATAATCTTCTTGTGGTATCATCATCTATGGTGCTCCCACATGCAGGACATCTTACCACTGCCCTCGATACAGTACCTTCCTCGGGATTAAAATTTTGTGGCATTTTTTCATAACCAGTGCCCACAATTTTAAACTTTATCTCCTTTCCATCTACATATGGATATAGAGAAATTTTCTTCTTATC
>JANXBZ010000015.1 GCA_025060475.1 Dictyoglomus sp.
TATTCACATGTGGCTTTGTCCTTACAAATTTCTCCTTCGCCATACCCTCTTTTCCTCCTAAATGTTTAATTTTTTATTTTGTTGAAAGAATTTTTTCTTGAATATTTAAAGGCGTCTCTTCGTAATGAGAAAATTCTATAGAGAATATTCCCCTACCTTGAGTTAGAGATCTTAATACAGTAGCATACCCAAAAACCTCAGATAGAGGAACTTTTGCTTTAATTACACGAGAATTCTCCATAAACTCTATTCCTTCGATATGTCCCCTTCTACTATTTAAATCTCCTAATACTTCTCCCATATATTCTTCAGGAACAATAATTTCCATTTTCATAATAGGTTCCAAAATCACTGGATCTCCTCGAGATACACCATCTTTAAAAGCTTGTGAAGCTGCAATCTTAAAAGCCATATCCGAAGAATCTACTTCATGAAAGGAACCATCAAATAAAGTTACTCTTATATCTGTTACAGGATAACCCCCAAGAACTCCTCTTTCTGCAGCTTCTCTTATTCCATTTTCTATAGCGGGAATAAATTGCTGAGGAATAACTCCTCCTACAATTTTATTCACAAATTCTAATCCATTTCCACGAGGTAGAGGTTCAAGAAGGAGCCATACATGGCCATATTGACCCCTTCCACCAGTTTGTCTTATATATTTTCCTTCGACTTTTACTGGCTTTTTAATGGTCTCTCTATAAGATACTTGAGGTTTACCTACATTTGCAGAAACTTTAAATTCTCTCTTTAATCTATCTACTATAATTTCTAAATGCAATTCTCCCATACCATGAATAAGCGTCTGTCCTGTTTCTTGATCAAAAGTAACTTTAAATGTTGGATCTTCCTCAGCTAATTTTTGAAGGGCTAAACTAAGTTTATCTTGTTCTTCGGTACTTTTTGGTTCAATTGCAACAGAAATAACAGGTTCAGGAAAAACCATAGATTCTAAAACAATAGGTCTATTTTCATCACAAAGAGTATCTCCTGTGGTAGTATATTTCAAACCAACAACAGCAGCTATATCTCCTACATAGACTACATCAATATCTTCTCTATGATTAGCATGCATCTGTAAAAGCCTACCGATTCTTTCTTTCTTACCCTTTGAAGCATTATATATATAAGATCCTTTTTCTAGTTTTCCAGAATAAACTCTAAAATAAGTGAGTCTTCCAACGTATGGATCCGTCATAATCTTAAAAGCAAGAGCACAAAATGCTTCATCTTCACTTACTAATCGTAGTTCCTCTTCATTAGTTATTGGATTTACTCCCTTCGCAGGGGGAAGATCTAAGGGTGAAGGGAGATAATCTATAACAGCATCTAAAAGAGGCTGAATACCCTTGTTTTTAAATGCAGAACCACAAAGAGCAGGATATAATTTCCCCTCAATAGTTGCTTTTCTTAGAACTCTTTTTAAATCTTCAACTCGAATTTTTTCACCTTCTAAATATTTCATTAATAACTCATCATCTAATTCAACAATTTCTTCTATAAGTTTCTGTCTATGAAACTCAGCCTCATTTTTTAACTCATCGGGAATAGGAATTGTCTCCCATTTTAGTCCTAAGTCATCATGATATATAATTGCTCTTTCTTCTAACAGATCAATTACACCAACGAATTTGTCCTCACTTCCAATAGGTATATTTACTGGTATAACCCTTACTCCAAGCTTATCTTTTATCATCTCAATTACACGATAGAAATTTGCACCAATTCTATCCATTTTATTGACAAATATTAAACGAGGAACATTATATTTTGTGGCTTGTCTCCATACAGTCTCGGATTGAGGCTGTACTCCTGCAACCCCACAGAAAACTACAATTAATCCATCCAATACCCTCATCGATCTCTCTACTTCTACGGTAAAATCTACATGTCCTGGTGTATCTATAATATTTATTACATGATCTTTCCAATTACATGTAGTAGTAGCTGCAGTAATGGTTATTCCCCTCTCTCTTTCCTGTTCCATCCAGTCCATTACTGCAGTTCCCTCATGCACTTCTCCTAACTTATAAGTTTTTCCAGTATAAAATAATATCCTTTCGGTAAGAGTAGTCTTACCTGCATCAATATGTGCTGCAATTCCTATGTTTCGTAATTTCTCTAATGGAACCCTTGCCAATTTATCTTCCTCCTTTTATTACCATCTATAATGGGCAAAAGCTTTGTTTGCTTCTGCCATTCTATGCATTTCATCTTTCTTTTTAATAGCACCACCAGTATTATTTAATGCATCTAGAATTTCATTAGCCAATTTTTCTTTCATTGGCATTCCCTTTCTTTCTCTTGCAGCTCTAACAATCCATCTTAAAGCCAAAGAAAGACCTCTCCTAGGAGAAACTTCTATTGGTACCTGATAAGTTGCTCCACCAACTCTTCTTGGTCTTACCTCTAAAAGAGGTGTGGCGTTTCGTACCGCTTTTTCGATAATTTCTATTGGATCCTGTTTTGTTCTTTCCCTGATTATTTCTATAGCACCATAAACAATTTTTTCAGCAATACTCTTTTTACCATTAAGCATTACTTTATTAATTAGTTTTTGTACTAAAACACTATTATAAACAGGATCTGGAGGAATTTCTCTTGGAGAAACTGGACCTCTACGGGGCATTATTTTTTACCTCCTTCTTTAGGCCTCTTTGCTCCATATTTTGATCTACCTTGTTTTCTTCCCTCAACTCCTCCAGCATCTAAGGTTCCTCTTATTATATGATAACGAACACCAGGTAAGTCCTTTACACGTCCTCCCCTTACTAGTACTACCGAGTGTTCTTGTAGATTATGTCCTATTCCAGGAATATAAGCCCATATCTCCATTCCATTAGTCAATCTCACACGAGCAACCTTTCTTAAGGCAGAATTAGGTTTTTTAGGAGTTTGTGTGGTAACACGTAAACAAACTCCTCTTTTTTGAGGATTTCCCTCTAGCGCAGGAGATTTACTTTTTCTTTCTTTCATTTTTCTTCCTTTTCTAACTAACTGATTAACTGTTGGCAAAATTACACCTCCTATTCATAAATAGAACTCTAAAATTCAAGATAGATAGGCGTGAAAGTTTATCATTTCATAAACAGTTTTGTCAAGTACTTATTACTCTTTTCCCCCATTTTCTAGAACCTCTGCTATTTCTTTTGCTAAAATTCTCTTTGGTACAATATTCTTAAATAGTCCAGAACCTGCAGGAATAAGTCTACCAATTATAACATTTTCCTTTAATCCTTCTAGATTATCTTCTCTACCTTTAACTGCAGCTTCAGATAATACACGAGTAGTTTCCTGGAAGGATGCTGCAGATATAACACTCTCTGTGGTCAGAGCAGCCTTTGTTATCCCTAATACTACAGGATCTGCTTGTGGGGGAACTTTTCCTTGGTTTTCTAATTCTCTTTGTGCTTTTTCAAAAGTAATTCTGTTTACTAATTGCCCTATAATAAAGTTACTATCGCCAGGTGATTTTATTCTTACTTTATTTGTCATTTGTCTTACTATTACTTCAACATGTTTATCATTTATTTCTGCACCCTGCTTACAATATACCTTTTGAACTTCATCTACAATATACCTCTGAACAGCAGCTAACCCTTCGTTTTGCAGAATTTCTAATGGATTTTTGTAACCTTTAGTTATTTCTTGTCCTGCTTCTACTTCCTCTCCTTCTTTAACTAATAACTGAGCATTTGGAGGAAGAGGAATTACTCTTTCTTCTCCATCATGTCCTTTAATTTTCACCCTTTCTCCAGTTTTTGTTCTTTCAATCTTAATAGTTCCACTAATAGGCGCAAGAATAGATCTTCCTTTTGGTTTTCTTGCCTCAAATAATTCTTCTACTCGTGGTAATCCTTGGATAATATCCTCTGTTTTTGCAATTCTCTGCATATATGAAGGAAAATAAGCCAAAACAGTTCCGAATTCTATTACTTCTCCTTCATCTACGTTTATCTTTAATCCACGAGGAACAGAATAGATTTCATCACCCTTCTCAGTATTAACATGGATAAAAGCCTCTCCCGTTGCAACTACTTTTTCTATTATTTCTCCTTGAGCTTCAATTCTTACAATTCTACCACCAGAACAGCTTTGAATTCTTAAGTGTTCTCTGTCATATTCAGCAATTATATCCTCCTTAAATATCTTATCTCCTATATTAAACAAGAAGAATACCCCTTGAGGAAGAGGAATCTCTCTTTTTTCACCCTTTTCTGTCTGCAATATCACAGTAGAGGACCAAATAAGTCTTTCTTTTGTTTCATCGTGTTTTATTTCTCTTTTTACGGGATTATACAATACAGTTCTAAAAACAAATTCTATAGATTCTTTTTCTTCCTCTTTACGTATATCAATTATTTTCCCATCAAAAGGAGAAGTAATGTATTTTAATACTGGATTTAAAGAAGCTACAACCATTCCTTTAGTCAATTCTTCTCCATCATATACATTTAAAATTGAACCTTGAGGAAGTAGTAATTCATCAGAGCTATTTTCATTTTTAATTAATACTTTTGCTTCTTTACCTCTTACAATCTCTTGTTCTATACCTAAAATATCCTTCTTTCTAAAAGACCTAAGTAGATCCCTGTTAATATAAATCTTCCCAGAAATATTAGTTTGGATATTCTGATAATTTAGAGACGTTAGAGCAACCCCTCCTGTATGGAAAGTCCTCATGGTCAATTGAGTACCAGGCTCTCCTATAGACTGTGCTGCAATAATTCCTACGGCTTCTCCAATATTAACTAAGCTATGCGTTGCTAAATCTTCTCCATAACATTTCTGGCAAATACCTTTTTCTGCTCTACACGTCATTGGAGATCGAATTTTTACTCTTTTAACCTCAGATTTTTCAATTAATTTTGCCTTTTCTAAATCAATGTATTCATTTCTCCTAATTAATAATTCTCCAGAAGGAGAATATACATCCTCTGCTGAGAATCTACCGATTATTCTATCTTTTAGAGATAATAAAACTTTACCTTCATCTTCTAAGGCTTCTACATATATACCATCGTCAGTTCCACAATCTTCCATTCTAATAACTAACCCCTGAGCTACATCTACTAATCGTCTTGTCAAATATCCAGAGTCTGAAGTTCTCAATGCAGTATCTACTACACCTTTTCTTGCTCCATAAGAGGATATGAAGTGTTCTGAAACGCTTAAGCCTTCGTAAAAACTTGATTTAATAGGAATATCCATTATTCTCCCTGAAGGATCTGCCATTAGTCCTCTCATTGCTGCTAATTGTCTTACCTGATCTACGTTTCCTCGTGCTCCTGAGAAAGCCATCATATAAACAGAATTTAAAAGATCAAAGTTTGCAAGCATTATTTCTTTCACTTCTTCGCTAGCTTTTGTCCATATTTCTATACTTCTGTTATATCTTTCCTCTTCTGTGTATTTTCCTTCTTCAAAGGCCTTTTGAAGATTTGCAGACTCTTCTTCTGCCTTTTCTATTACAACTTTCTTAGCCTCCTGAGGAATTTCAATATCTACAATAGAGAAACTTATTCCTGCTTTTGTAGCATATTTAAATCCAATTTTCTTTAAATCATCTAAAAATTCTGCAGTCTTGACCCATCCATACTCTTGGAAACATCTTTCCACTATTTTTCTTATTTCTCGTCTATTCAATGTTCCATTATAATATCTTAATTTTAGTGGTAAAATTTCATTTAATATTAATCTTCCTGCAGTAGTCTCTACAAATTTTTCTTCACCAAAATCAACCCCAAAAGTTTCTTTCATACTTTTAACATATATCTTGATTTTAGCATGTATATCAATTTCTCCTTTATCCAGTGCCATTAAAGCTTCTTCTGGAGTTGCAAAAATTTTTCCTTCTCCTTTTCTATTAGGAACATCAATAGTAAGATAGTATAAACCAATAACTATATCCTGAGTTGGTAAAGTTAAAGGTTTTCCATGAGCGGGAGATAAAAGATTATACGAGGATAGCATTAATAGTCTTGCCTCAGCTTGAGCCTCAATAGATAAAGGAACATGAACTGCCATCTGATCACCGTCAAAATCAGCATTAAAAGGTGGACATACTAAAGGATGTAGCTGTATAGCATTTCCATCTATTAATTTAGGCTCGAAAGCCTGTATACTCAATCTATGAAGAGTTGGAGCACGATTTAATAAAACCAGCTTTTCTTTAATTATTTCATCTAACACATCCCACACTTCCGGACTTTCTCTTTCTATTTTTTTCTTAGCGTTTTTAACATTAGTAGCAAAACCCTTTTCAATCAGTTTATTAGTCACAAAAGGTTTAAATAATTCTAGAGCCATTTTTTTAGGTAATCCACATTGATGTAACTTAAGATCAGGTCCTACAACTATTACTGCTCTTCCAGAATAATCTACCCTCTTTCCTAAAAGATTTTGTCTAAATCTTCCTTGTTTTCCTTCTAATATATCAGAGAGAGATCTTAATGCTCTACCACTGGCATTAGTTACTGGCTTTCCTCTTCTCCCATTATCAATTAATGCATCTACTGCTTCTTGAAGCATTCTTTTTTCGTTTCTTACAATAATTTCTGGTGCATTAATTTCTAATAACTTTGTCAAACGGTTATTTCTATTAATTACTCTTCTATACAAGTCATTTAAATCTGAAGTAGCAAATTTTCCTCCTTCAAGTTCTACCATTGGTCTTAAATCAGGAGGGATAACAGGTAATACTTCTAAAATCATCCATTCAGGCTTATTTCCAGAGAATCTAAAACTTTCCACAATCTCTAATCTCTTAATAAGTTTTGCTTTTTTTTGACCTTGAGCTTCTTCTATTTGTTTTTTTAAATCATAAGAAATTTTTTCAAGATCGAGTTCCCTTAAAAGATATTTAATTGCTTCAGCTCCCATCCCTACCTTGAATTCATTTCCATATTTCTTTAAAGCTTGTTCATAATCCTCTTCACTTAAAGTTTGCATTTTTTGAAGATCAGTATCCCCTGGTTCTAATACAATATAACTATGGAAATAAACCACTTCTTCTAATGCTTTACTACTTATATTAAGTAATAAAGCAATGTAATTTGGAACATTTTTAAAATACCAGATATGCACTACGGGAACTGCTAACTTTATATGTCCCATTCTTTCTCTTCTTACTGAGCTTCTCGTGACTGTTACTCCACATCTATCACAAGTTATACCTTCGAATTTTTGTCCTTTATATTTACCACAACTACATTCAAAATCTTTTACAGGACCAAAGATTTTCTCACAGAATAAACCATCCCTTTCAGGTCTTAATGTTCTATAATTAATAGTTTCAGGTTTTTTAACTTCTCCATAAGACCAGCTCAAAATATCTTCTGGAGAAGCTAGACTAAAAACTAATTTATCAAAATCTTTTATCTTCAATTTTGATTTCTCCCCCTTCTTTTAAGAATCATCTTCTGTCTTATAAAGATTAACTAGTTTTCCTCCAATATATGCGGATACTTTTATTCCTAAACCTTGAAGTTCTCTAACTAATACCTTAAAAGATTCAGGAATACCAGGCTCTTTGATATTAGAAGCATTTACAATTGCAGTATAAACTTCTGTTCTTCCCTTTATATCATCAGATTTATATGTCAACATTTCCTCCAAAGTATGAGCTGCACCATAAGCCTCTAAAGCCCACACCTCCATTTCTCCAAATCTTTGTCCACCAAATTGTGCTCTACCACCTAAAGGTTGTTGAGTAACGAGAGAATATGGTCCCACAGATCTTGCGTGTATTTTGTCATCTGCTAAATGAATAAGTTTCATTATATACATGTAACCAACGGTTACTTTTTGATCAAAAGGTTCTCCCGTTCTACCATCATATAGAATAACTCTCCCATCTTCCGGTAAATTTGCTCTTTTCAGCATTTGCTTTACTAAATTTGCAGATCTATTTTCCTCAATAACCTCATCAAAAGGAGGAACAATAGCATAAATACCTAATTCTTTTGCTGCCCAACCCAAATGAGTTTCTAAAATTTGCCCCACATTCATTCGTGATGGAACTCCCAAGGGATTAAGGATAATATCTATAGGAGTTCCATCTGGTAAGTATGGCATATCCTCTTCAGGAAGAATTGTTGCAATTACTCCCTTATTACCATGTCTTCCTGCCAATTTATCACCTACTGAAATTTTTCTTATCTGCGCTACTCTTACTTTCACTATCTTATTCACACCTGGAGGTAATTCGTCTTTATCTCTTGTTAAAACCCTTACATCAATAACCTTTCCCCATTCTCCATGGGGCATTCTTAGTGATGTATCTCTTATTTCTCGTGATTTTTCTCCAAAAATTGCTCTTAACAACCTTTCTTCGGGCGACAATTCTGTTTCTCCTTTTGGAGTTACTTTTCCGACTAAAATATCATTAGGTCCTACCTCTGCACCGATCATTATAATACCATCTTTATCTAAATATCTAATTGCTTCCTCACTAATATTGGGAATATCACGAGTAATTTCTTCAGGACCTAGTTTTGTATCTCGAGCTCTAACTTCATATTCTTCAATATGTATCGAAGTAAAAATATCCTCCTTCACAAGTCTTTCACTAATAATTATTGCATCCTCATAGTTATATCCTCCCCAAGGCAAGAAAGCAACTAGTACATTTCTTCCCAAAGATAGAATACCATTAGATGTAGAAGGGCCATCTGCTAAAATATCTCCTTTTTTAACTCTATCTCCTACTTCCACAATGGGACGTTGATTCCAACAAGTCCCCTGATTAGTCCTTCTATATTTTACAAGATTAAAAGTTTTTATTTTTTTATCGTCTGTTTCAACAACAATTTCTGAAGATGTTACTTTCTTGACAATTCCATCTACATCAGATACAACTAAAACCCCAGTATTTTTAGCAACCATTTCTTCTATTCCTGTTCCAACTAAAGGAGGTTCTGGAATTAGCAGTGGCACAGCTTGTCTCTGCATGTTTGCTCCCATTAAGGCTCGGTTTGCATCGTCGTGTTCCAAAAATGGTATTAAAGCTGCAGATATACTTACAGTTTGATATGGGGAAATTCCTATAAAATCTATTTCCTTAGGAGAACATAAGATAAATCTTCCTTTTCTTCTTGCATTTACTAATCTATCAATTATTTCATTATTTTTATCTAAATGTACATCAAAAGAAGCTATAGTATATTCTTCTTCTTCAATTGCGGAGAGATAAACTATTTCATTAGTAACTTTTCCATCTTTTACTTTAAAATATGGTGTCCTTAAGAAACCATATTCATCTACTATAGAAAGGGTTGCAAGATAGTTAATCAAACCTGCATTGGGCCCTTCAGGAGTTTCTATAGGACAAATTCTTCCATAATAGGACGGATGAATATCTCGAACTTCAAAACTTGCTCTTTCTCGGGTTAAGCCTCCAGGCCCCAAAGCACTAATTCTTCTTTTGTGCGCAAGTTCTGAGAGAGGATTTGTTTGATCCATAAATTGGGAAAGAGGATTTCTGTTAAAGAACTCCCTTACTGCGGAATTTAAAGGACGAGTACTTATTAGATTCTGAGGAGTAGCTTCCTCAGGACCTTGAAGTGCCATTCTTTCTTTTACAATTTTTTCTACCCTTGCAAGACCTGTTCTAAATTGCATTTGCAAAAGTTCACCAACTGATCTTATTCTTCTATTTCCTAAGTGATCTATGTCATCCTCTTCTTCTTTACCGTTTTTAACCCATATCAAATGTTTAATAATTTCTATTAAATCTTCTTCGGTAAATGCGTGATTATCTAAAGATATATTAAGACGTAGTTTTTGATTTAGTTTATATCTTCCTACCTTTCCTAAATTATATCTTTTGGGATCAAACAAGATTTGTCGAATTTGGTCTAAGGCATCCTTTTCTCTACTTGGCACATCACTTGGTCTTAATCTTGCACAAGTTTCAAATATTGCCTCTGTCCTTGAAAGTCCTCCATCTTTATCAAAGGTATTTTTAAGATAAAACAGATCATCTTCTGGGAGAATATTTCTAAAAAATTCTAAATCATAACCCAAGGCCTTAAGTAATAGAGATATTAGAAATTTTTTCATTCCATTAGGATGAATATAAATAAGTCCACTATTATCTATTTCAAATTCAATCCATCCTCCTCGAGTAGGAATTAAAGTGGCAATTATGCTATGTCCTTCTTCCTGAAAATATATACCAGGAGAGCGAATAATTTGATTGACAATTACCCTTTCTGTTCCATTAATAATGAAAGTTGCTCTTTCAGTCATTCTTGGAATATTTCCGAAAAATACTGGTTGTATGATAGGATTATCAATATCCTTTTTAATAAGCATTGTATCTACATAAAGTGCGGATTCATATGTAAGTCCTTTCTCTAAACACTCTTCAGGTGTTTTTGAGGGTTCAGTTATTTTTATATTATCCTTTCCAGTGAGAAAATATAAAGAAAGACCCTGACGAGACGATTCTATAGGATTAAATTCTTCAAGAACTTCTCTTATTCCCTTATCAAGAAACCAATCAAAAGATTCATACTGAATTTTTAATAAATTAGGTAAAGAGTCTATATTAAATCTTTCTAACCAGAAGACTTCTCTTTTCATTTTTCCTCCTGCCATGTTATCCAGCTCCTTTTCTTTTAGATTAAGACAAATTTTCATTTTATCACAAAAAGTTCTTAAAACAAACCATAAAATCAAAGAGAAAAAAAAGGTTTTTTGAAAAAAATCGCGAAAAATTAAGTTTAATATCTATAATTTTAGATTTTTTATTATTCCTTCTTCAAAAACATAAAAATTCCAGCCAAAATAAATATAAAACCAGCAATTTTTTCAATAACTCCTCTTGGAAAGAATTTTAATAAAAAAGTTCCTAAATATGCTCCTATAAAACTCAATAAAGATAAAGCTATGGAAGATCCTATAAATACTATAAAAGGAGATTTTGTATGGATAGAAAGAGATAATACCGCTAACTGAGTTTTATCTCCAAGTTCTGCAAAGAAAATAGTTAAAAAAGTAGTAAGAAAAGTACATAAATTATTCATAATACCTCCTCCAAATTTTTTAAGTTAATTATATTTCCAGTTAATTATACATTTTATGTTATAATTAGCAAGAATAAAAAATTTGGGAGGATAGAAGCATGTGGAATATTATCATTACTGGAATTGGAAGTCTCTTAACTGACATTAGCACGGAAATGTTTTATCCTCTAATTTCTTTCTATCTATTAGCTCTTGGCGCAGGACCATCTATTTTAGGATTTGTAGAGGGAATTGCAGAAAGTCTTGCATCTCTTCTCAAAGTATATTCAGGATATATTTCAGATAAGATCCAGAAGAGAAAACCTTTAGCTATATTAGGTTATTCTTTTTCTTCTATAGGAAAAGTAATTTTATATCTTGCTGAAAATTGGGTAGGTATATTTATAGGAAGATTTATAGACCGTTTTGGAAAAGGAATAAGAACTGCACCAAGAGATGCAATAATAGCAGAATCATCTAAAGAAAAAGAAAGAGGCAAATCTTTTGGACTTCACAGAGCAATGGATACCATAGGAGCAGCTTTAGGAGTAGTATTAGCAATTTATATAATAAAAAACTTTAACTTAGATGAAACCTCGAATCTAAAAGAATATATTCCTGCCTTCAAATCAATTATCCTTTTCAGCCTAATTCCTGCGCTTCTAGGAGTTGGAATTCTCTTTCTTTTAAAAGAAACAGGTAAAAGCTCTTCAAGAGGAAACCTACCCTCTTTAAAGTGGAAAAAATTAGATCCCAAATTAAGAGCTTTTTTAATTTTTACTTTTATATTCACTCTTGGAAATTCTTCAAATCAATTTCTATTATTAAGAGCAAAAACTATAGAAGAAAATATAAGAATAACAACTGTTTTGTCTCTATATCTTTTGTACAATGTAATATACGCTATATTCTCCTTTCCTGCAGGATATATCTCTGATAAAATTGGAAGAAAAAGGGTATTAGTACTAGGTTATCTCTTTTATGGCTTAGTATACTTGGGTTTTGCGATAGCAAATAAATTCAATGTCTTAGTATATTTATTTGTAGCATATGGATTATATATAGCTTTTACCGAGGGAGTAGAAAAGGCTTTAATATCAGATCTTGCTCCTCCTGAAACTAAAGCAACTGTTATAGGACTTCACGCTACTCTGGTTGGAATTGGTCTTTTCCCTGCCTCTCTTCTTGCAGGTTTACTTTGGTCCTACTTTGGTCCTCAGGCTCCTTTCTATTTCGGTGGATTTCTAGGAATACTAGCTTCTATTGGACTTATGTCTATTTTATAATATCTCCTTTGCTTTTTATTTCTTCATAGGCGAGACGTGCTAACCCTCCAGCAATATGAGTTTCAATTTTCTCTTCCTCGCTAAAACCCTCCTCTAATCTTTTTTTAACCTTTTCCACATCTGCTCTCAACATATTACGAATACTTTGCTTGCCTATTCCTAAAAAACTTGCAATTTCCTCTGAAGTTTTTTTTTCTTCTTCAAATAAAACAATTGCGTAAGATGCTGCTAATAAGGAAGGTACCCAAGTAAGATTTCTCAGCTCAATTAGTTTTCTAGGACCACCAGCTATTTCTAAGCTCTTTAAAAAAACTTCCATGGCGAGTTTATCTATATCAATTCTTTTTATAGATACCTCTTTCACTTCTCCTCTACCTCCTTCTTTCCTGTTTGTAAACTAAACAAAGGTAATCCGATTTTTACAAGCCCTGTTTCTGTTATTTCCATAATTCTCGTAGATGTATCATGCCCACAAAGCCTACATCCATCAATTCTAAATAAGCGGACTAATTCTCCTATAGGTTTTTTAAAAATATTTTCTTCGTACTTTTTAGTAATTACAAATTTTGTAAGAACAATAGAACAATCTACAATATGAGAAACTGCATATCCTCCTGCAGCTTCCGCAGATAATTCTTCATGTCCTGAACGTTTTTGAGAAACAAATATAGCAGTTTGATGCCATTTTTTCATTAAATTAAAAAATTTTCTAACTACTCCTCGAGCTAACATTTCCTTTTCCTCAAAAAATCCTGTTATAGAATCAACCACTGTACATTTAATTCCATACTCTTTTATGGCCTCAATCACTGTTTTCTGCAAGGTTAAAAAACTCTCTCTAAGTTCAGAATTATAAGCTGCATCAATTAAAAAAATTCTATCCTTAATAGTCTCATAATCAATTCCCAAAGCTTTTGCTCTCTCTTTTAAAGATACAGCAATAAAAGGAGCAGGAGACTCTACTGTAATAAAAAGGACAGAATTTCCTAAAGATGCTTGAGTAACCACGAATTGTTCTACCATTAAACTTTTTCCAGTATCGGAAATACCTGTAAGATTGATAACTGAATAAGCAGGATACCCCTTCAAGCTTTCTTTTACGGGTTTTCCATTAATTATTTTAGTTGTGAAGAAGAGATCATCTAAACCTTCAACTCCTGATTTTATTCCATAAAGCTTAGGAGCTTTTTTTTCAATATCTTTTAAAGAAATAATAAAGTTTTCCTTAACTTCTTCACCTATCTTTCCTTCATATTTCATTTCAGCTTCATTATTCATATTAGGCATACCCCTCTTTCCTTTTTAAAATTGGGTTTAGTTTTTATATTTTAGCATAAAACTTAAAGGTTTGATGATTTATAAAGCTTTTGTTATAATATTAAATTAAAACCTTGAATAGCCATGAAAACAGAAATTGAATTATTTCAGGAAATCTTAAGAGAAGCGAGAGGAAAATATTCCTTAGAGAATTTGGAAAAAGCTTTTTTATTTGCCCAGAACGCCCATAAAGGGCAAAAAAGGAAATCTGGAGAACCTTATATCATCCATCCATTAGAAGTTGCCAAAATTCTTATAGATCTTGGAATGGACGAGAACTCTGTAATATCAGGACTTTTACACGATGTCTTGGAAGATACAGATATTAAACCTGAAATAATTGAGAAAGAATTTAATAAAGATATACTTTCCTTGGTAGAGGCTATTACAAAATTAGAAAAATTAAGCTTTTATCCCACAGAAGCATATAGAGCTCAGAATTTAAGGAAAATGCTAATTACTATGGCAAAAGATATAAGGGTTGTAATTATAAAACTAGCAGATAGGTTACACAATATGCAAACTTTACAGTATCAAGACCAAGAGAAGCAAAAAAGAATAGCAAAAGAAACTTTAGAGATTTATGCTCCATTAGCTCATCGATTAGGGGTTTGGGAGATAAAATGGAGATTAGAAGACTTAGCATTCAGATTCTTAGATCCTGAAAGTTATCATATGATAGCTAATAAAGTAGCAGAAACAAGAAAAGCAAGAGAAAATCTCATACATAAAGCAATTCAAGTAATTAAAAAAGAACTAGAAAAAGCAAATATAAAAGCAGAGATAACAGGAAGACCAAAACATTTATATAGCATTTATCAAAAAATGATTAAAAAAGGAATAGAAATTGAAGAAATGTATGATCTTCTAGGAGTTAGAATTATCGTTAATACCGAATTAGAATGTTATGAGGTTTTAGGTATAATACATAACCTATGGAGACCTGTTCCCGGAAGATTTAAAGATTACATCGCAAACAAAAAAAGTAATAATTATCAATCTTTACATACTACAGTGATAGGAATAGATGGAAAACCCCTAGAAATCCAAATTAGAACGTGGGATATGCATAAAATTGCAGAATATGGAGTTGCAGCCCACTGGAGATATAAAGAGGAGATAAAAAAATTAGATGATTTTGAAGAAAAATTATCTTGGTTACGTCTTCTTTTAGAATGGCATGATGCTCTAAGTGATGATCAAGAATTTTTAGAATCTGTTAAAAGTGATCTTTTTGAAAGAGAAATTTATGTATTTACGCCAAAAGGAGATATCATTTCCTTACCTCAAGGCTCTACCCCTATAGATTTTGCCTATGCAATCCACACAGAAATAGGTCACAAATGTAGAGGAGCAAAAGTAAATGGGAAAATAGTTCCATTAAATTATGTCTTACAAACTGGGGATATTGTTGAAATTATTACAAGCAAAGAGGAAGGCAAACCCAGTAGAGATTGGCTAAATATAGTCAAGACATCTCAAGCTAAAAATAAGATTAAACAATATTTCAAAAAATTAGCAAGAGAAGAAAAGATTAATGAAGGAAAGAGATTATTGGAAGAAGAATTAGTTAAGAACGAGGAATGGATAAAGAAATTTTTAAATAAAAGAGAGATTTCTTTAAACGATTTGTTAGAAAATCAAGTCTTTAAAAGTATTCTAGAAGATCTAGGTTTTAAAGAAAAGGATATGGATTCCTTCTTTGCAAGTATAGGTGCAGGAGAAATAACCACACAACAAGTTTTTGAAAGACTAAGAAGAGAGTATAGAGAGGATGTAATTATTCTTTCCTCTAAACCTTTTATTTCTAAACCTATAGAAAACATTATAATAAATGGCGTAGATAATATCATGATAAGAATTGCAGAATGTTGTAATCCAATTCCTGGAGATAAAATTTTGGGATATATTACTCGAGGAAAAGGTGTTGCATTACACAGATTAGATTGTCCCAATCTTCTAAATCTTAGAGAAAAATTTCCTGAAAAAATAGTTGAAGTACAATGGCAAGACTTTCATAAAGGAATTTATAAGGCAGGAATTGAAATAAAAGCAATAGATAGAATAGGGTTGTTAAGAGATATTATTGAAAGAATAAGCCAAGCTCATATGAATATTGTAGATTTACAGACAAAAGTCAGTAAAGACGGTATTGCCCACATTAAAGTTGTATTAGAAATTGACAATACTAATGTTTTTTATTATCTTATGGAAGAGATAAATAGATTAAGTGATATTATTTCTGTAAGAAGATTAGTAAAAATATGAAGTGTGTAATTCAAAGGGTAAAATATGCAAGGGTAAGAGTTAATGGAAATATTGTAGGAAGTATAGAAAAAGGAATGTTAATCTTTCTAGGGATAGATAAAAAGGATGAGGAAAGAGATGTGTATATGATGGCTGAAAAAATTCGAAATTTAAGGATATTTAATGATGAGAATCTTCAAATGAATTTATCCTTAAAGGATATAAATGGAGAAATTTTGGTTGTATCTCAATTTACTCTATTGGGAGATTGCAGGAGAGGAAGAAGACCAAGTTTCTCAGATTCTGCGGATCCTGAAAAAGCAAAAGATTTATACAACAAATTTATAAATTATCTTATAGAAAAAGGAGAAAAAGTAGCTACAGGTATATTTCAAACATATATGGAAGTAGAATTAATAAATGATGGACCTGTTACTTTAATTATAGATTCTGAAGATTTAAAAAGACCAAGGAGAGAAAAATGATTGGACTACCACGAGGAGTTCAAGATGTCATGCCCCCAGAATCAAAATTGTGGCAATTTATAGAAAAAACTGCACGGGAGGTATTTGAAAAGTATAACTATCAAGAAATAAGAACTCCTATATTCGAGTTTACAGAACTTTTTATAAAAGGAACTGGTGAAACCACCGATATTGTTATAAAAGAAATGTATACATTTCTGGATAAAAAAGGAAGATCTCTAACTTTAAGACCTGAGGGAACACCAGGAGTAGTAAGAGCTTATATAATGAACAAAATATATAATTCTAATGTACCTTGGAAAGTTTATTATTTTGGCCCCATGTTCCGTTATGAAAGACCCCAAGCAGGAAGATATAGACAATTTTATCAGCTAGGAGTCGAAGTTTTGGGTATAAAAGATCCTATAGCAGATTTTGAGATTATAAAAATTGCAGTAGATTTTTTGAGAAGTTTAAATCTCTACAAGATAGAAGTAGAAATAAATTCTATAGGATGTCAAAAGTGTAGACCTATTTATAGAAAGGTTTTAGTAGATTATTTTTTATCTTTTAAAAATGAACTCTCTGAAATTGATAAAGAGCGTCTCGAGAGAAATCCTTTAAGGTTATTAGATTCTAAAGACGAAAAGATGATGCCTATAAAGGAAAGAGCACCCTCTGCTTTAGAATATATTTGTAAAGAATGTCAGGAGCATTTTGAAAAGGTTAAAAACTATTTAAGCATTGCAAATATTCCTTATAAAATTAATTCTAAATTGGTTAGAGGCTTAGATTACTATACAAGAACTGTTTTTGAAATAACAACAGATATCTTAGGTGCTCAGAATGCAATAGGTGGTGGAGGAAGATATGACAACTTAGTTGAAGCTTATGGAGGACCTCCTACACCAGGACTAGGATTTGCCTTTGGAATTGAAAGATTGATTCTTCTATTATCTAAAACAAATTTAAATTTAGATAAGAAAAAGCTTATATATTTAGCTATCTTAGAAGAGAATCTTCTTAATTTTGTAGTAGATTTAACAGAAAAACTTAAGAATAAAAATTACATAATAGAATTAGGGGCTCCTTCTCTTTCTTTGAAAAATCATTTAAAGATTGCAGATAAATTAAGAGCAGAGATGGTGATTTTTATTGATTCTCTACTTCAAGAAAGAAAAATTAAGGTTAAGAAACTTAATACTGGAGAGGAAAAAATTCTATCTTTTGATAACATATTATCTGACTTAGAATTTATGATATAATTACAGAAATTTTTTAAGAAAGGTGAGGAACTTTGTTGAAAAGAACTAATTATTGTGGAGAAATAGATTCCTCTTTTATAGGAAAAAGAATATGTTTATCAGGATGGGTTCATAGAATAAGGCATCATGGGAGCCTTATTTTTGTAGATTTAAGAGACAGAAGTGGACTTGTACAACTAGTTTTTAATCCTTCAATTTCTCAAGAAGCTTATAATATCGCAGATTCTCTTGGAGTAGAATGGGTTATTACTGTAGATGGAATAGTAAGAGAACGACCTGAAGGTATGAAAAATCCTAAAATTAAAACAGGAGATATTGAAATTGAAGTTTTTGACGCAAAAATTGAAAATACTGCAAAATCTTTACCTTTTAATTTATGGAATAATAAGGAAGTAGATGAAAATGTAAGACTTAAATATAGATATTTAGATCTTCGAAGAGAAAAAATGCAAAGAAATCTTTTATTAAGGCATAAATTATTTTTATCTATTAGAAATTTCTTAGATAGAAAGGGATTCATAGAAATTGAAACTCCAAATCTTATTGTCAGCACTCCTGAGGGGGCAAGAGATTTTATAATACCAAGTAGACTTCAAAAGGGTAAATTTTATGCCCTTCCTCAATCCCCACAATTATTTAAACAATTATTAATGGTTGCTGGTTTTGACAGATATTTTCAAATAGCTCGTTGCTTTAGAGATGAGGATTTAAGAGCGGATAGACAACCGGAATTTACCCAATTAGACATAGAGATGTCCTTTGTAAACCAAGAGGACATTTTTAATATTATAGAAGAACTTTTCTCTTATGTTTTAAAAGAAGTATTTTCTTTTGAAATAAAAATACCCTTTCCAAAATTAAGCTTTGATGAGGCTTATGAAAATTATGGAACAGATAAACCTGATTTAAGATATGATATGAAGATTATGGATTTTACAGAAGTTTTTTCTTCTCTTTCCCTTAATTTTGTACAAAAAGTAATTTCTGAAGGAGGAAATGTTAAGGGATTGATCCTTAAAAGTATTCAACCCTCTAGAAAAGAATGGGAAGTTATAGAGGAAAGATCAAAAAATTATGGAAGTTCTGGAATAATTTGGTTTAGCAAAACATCTGGAGAATTAAGATCATCAATTAAAAAATATATAGATGAAAATTTTGAAATCAAATTTAATAATTCAATTCCTCTAGAAGATGGAGATTCATTAATCTTAATCGCTGGAAAAAGAAATGACATCTTAAAAATTTTAGGAAGATTAAGATTAGATCTTTGCGATCTATTTAGACTAAAACCTAAGGAAGGTCTATATTTTTTGTGGATAACAGATTTTCCATTATTTGAAATTGACAAAGACACTGGAAGAATTGTAGCAGAACATCATCCTTTTACCTCTCCCAGAGAGGAAGATTTAGAATTAATAGATACTGATCCATTAAAAGTCAGAGCTCAATGTTACGATTTAGTCCTTAATGGAGTAGAATTGGGAAGTGGAAGTATAAGAATACATAAAAGAGAAATTCAAGAAAAAATTTTTAAGATTTTGAATCTTTCTCAAGAAGAAATTGAGAAAAGATTCGGATTTCTCTTGGAAGCCTTTGAATATGGAGCACCCCCTCATGGAGGGATTGCTTTAGGATTAGACAGAATTATGGCAATTTTAACAGACTCAAATTCCCTAAGAGAAGTTATCGCTTTCCCAAAAACCCAAAGTGGTACATGTTTATTAACAGGAGCCCCATCAGAGGTTGATCCTCAACAATTAAAGGAAG
Source organism: Dictyoglomus sp. (assembly GCA_025060475.1). Classification (NCBI taxonomy): domain Bacteria; kingdom Pseudomonadati; phylum Dictyoglomota; class Dictyoglomia; order Dictyoglomales; family Dictyoglomaceae; genus Dictyoglomus; species Dictyoglomus sp. The sequence goes on from JANXBZ010000015.1 coordinate 19,356, forward strand.
TACACATTTGTATATCTCCTGACTAAGGAGGAATTATGAAAATTGAAAAGGAAGCTATAGAACTTCATAAAAAGTACAAAGGAAAATTAGAAATTACATGTAAAGTTCCTCTCCAAAATAAATGGGATCTATCCTTAGCTTATACTCCTGGAGTAGCAGAGGTTTCTTCAAAAATATTTAATAATCCTGAAGAAGTTTATAATTTAACAATTAAAGCAAATTCTGTTGCTGTAGTAAGTGATGGATCTGCAGTATTAGGCTTAGGAAATATTGGCCCCTTAGGTGCTCTTCCTGTAATGGAAGGAAAAGCAATTTTATTTAAAAGATTTGCAGGAATAGATGCCTTTCCTATATGCCTAAACACTCAAGATCCTGATAAAATAATTGAAACAATATATTTTTTATCACCAACCTTTGGAGGAATAAATCTTGAAGATATTTCTTCTCCTCGATGCTTTTATATAGAAAGAAAACTCAAAGAGATTTTAGATATTCCTGTATTCCATGATGATCAACATGGAACTGCTGTGGTTACTCTAGCAGCATTATTAAATGCTCTAAAAGTTAGAAATAGTAAAATAGATGAGGTAGGAATAGTTATTCTTGGTGCCGGTGCTGCTGGATTAGCAATAGCAGAGATTTTACTACATATAGGAGTAAAGGAAATAAAAATAGTAGATAAGCATGGAATTATATATCCTGGTAGAAAAGAAGGAATGAATGAGGAAAAAGAAAGATTAGCTCAAATTACTAATCCTGAAGGGAAAAAAGGCAGTTTAGAAGATGCGATAAAAGGAAAAGATGTATTTATTGGAGTTTCTCAAGGAAAATTGCTGACAAAAGAACTTATTAAAAAAATGAAAAAAAATCCAATAATTTTTGCTATGGCTAATCCTATCCCAGAAATTATGCCCGATGAAGCAAAAGAAGCAGGAGCTAAAATAATAGGTACCGGAAGATCTGATTTTCCTAATCAGATAAATAATCTTCTTGCTTTTCCAGGAATCTTTAGGGGCGCATTAATAGTTAGAGCAAAAGAAATAAATTTAGAAATGAAAATATCCGCATCTTATGCTATAGCAGAATTAGTAGAAGATCCTCATGAAAATTATTTAGTTCCTTCCCCTTTGGATAAAAGAGTTGTCCCTGAAGTAGCATTAAGAGTAGCGGAAAGTGCTATTGCTACTAAAACAGCAAGAATAATAAAAACTAAAGAGGAAATTAGAAAAGATATATTAGAAGCCTTAGGAGGTTCTCATGAAATCCTATAATACTTTAGTAATCATAGGAGCTCAATGGGGAGATGAAGGAAAAGGAAAAATTATTGATTGGATAGCCCAAAAGGCAGAAGCAGTTGTAAGATTTAATGGAGGAAATAATGCAGGACATACGGTAGTTGTAAATGGAAAAACATTTAAATTTAGGCTTCTTCCCTCAGGAGTTATTTCTGAGAAAACAATAAATATTATAGCAAATGGGGTAGTTGTTAACCTTTTGGCATTGCTAGAAGAAATAAAAGAAGTCGAAGCTTTAGGAATCAAAATAAAAAAGCTTTATATAAGTAATCAAGCCTCTTTAATTCTTCCTTATCATATAAACTTAGATAAACTTATAGAAGAAAAAAAAGGTCACAAGAAAATAGGAACAACAGGAAGAGGTATAGGCCCTGCATATAGCGATAAAGTATCGAGAGAAGCTCTTTTCGTGGGGGATCTTCTTGATAAAGAGTCCTTTAAAGAAAAATTAAAAGATATTTATCATCTAAAAGAAACAATGTTAAAAAATTCTTTCATTCTTCCTCCTTTTGAAGAAATATATAATTCTCAATATGAAGCTTTAGAAGAAATATTAAAGAGAGACGTCGAGATTATAAATACTCCTTTATTAATAAACAATTTAATATTAAAAGGAGCTAAAATACTCTTTGAAGGTGCTAATGGGACATTATTGGATATAAACTTTGGTACATATCCCTATGTAACTTCCTCCCATACCATCTCAGGTGGTGTCTGTATTGGAGCAGGGATAAGTCCTGATAAAATTAATAAGATAATAGGTGTTGTCAAAGCTTACACTTCAAGGGTAGGAGAGGGTCCATTTCCCAGCGAAATTCATGGAAAATTAGCAGATTATATAAGAGAAAAAGGCCAAGAATATGGAACAGTAACAAGACGTCCAAGAAGAGTCGGATGGTTAGATCTTGTCGCATTAAGATATGCTCATATGATTAATGGATTTTCTTTCATCGCTCTGACCAAGCTTGATGTACTTTCAGGTTTAGAAGAAATAAAAGTTGTTAAAGGATATAGATTTAAAGGAAAGATAATAGAAGAATTTCCTGTATTATCCCATCAGATCTCCCAATGTGAGCCTGTGCTTGAATCTTTAACAGGATGGAAGGAAGATCTTAAAGGTATCAAAGAATTATCAAGACTTCCCTTAAATGCTCAAAAATACATAGAATTTATTGAAAAAGAATTAAATGTTAAAATATCAATAATAGGAACGGGAGATAAAAGAGAGGAATTAATAGTGATTAAAGATCCATGGGAATAGTATGAAAATTTTATCAAATTCGAGTTTAGAAACAATGGAATTAGGAAGAAAATTTGGGATGAAAGCAAGACCAGGAGATTTCTATATTCTAATTGGAGATTTAGGAACAGGAAAAACAACCTTTCTCAAAGGATTTGCTAAAGGCCTAGGAATTGACTCAATAATTACAAGTCCTTCTTTTCTGATTATCAAAGAATATAAAGGAAATTACTCTTTCATCCATGTGGACGCTTACCGTCTTAATTCTTGTAGTGAACTTTTAAATTTAGGTTGGGAAGAATATTTAAATAATGAAAACATTATTGCTGTAGAATGGGGGGAGCGTATAAAAGATTTATGGCCTGAAGAATATCTTAAGATATCTTTTCTCCACAAATCTTTAAATTCTCGAGAATTACATTTTGAACCAAAGGGAGAAAGATTTAAGATTCTTATTGAAAATCTAAATATATGAGAGTTTTAGCTATAGATACTGCAACAAGACAAAGCAGTATAACTTTATGGGAAAATAATAAGGAAATCTGGGAATTTTTTTACTTTACAGATTCAAAAAGTTATGGAGAAACGATATTAATAAATTTAGACTTGCTATTGAAAAAAAGCAATTGGAAATTAGAAGATATAGATTTATATGTAATTTCGAAAGGACCCGGCTCTTTCACAGGACTAAGAATAGGCATGATGGTAATAAAAACTTTAGCGCAAATTTTCAACAAGCCTGTTTCAGCTCCCACATATTTAGACGTTTTAGCATATCAAAACAAATTTCCTGGTTTAATTTTTAGTATTCTTCCAGCAAGAAAAAATGAAATACATCTAGCATCTTATAGAAACTGGAAAGACTTTCAAAAAATTGAAAAAGAGAGAATAATTTTAATCGAAGAGTTTTTAAGAAAATTAGATAATAGTCAAGAGAAAATACTTTTAGTAGGAGAAATACCTGAGGATTTAAAAATTAATCTTCCATCTAATATAGATTATAATCCTGTATGTTCTTCTTTTTTGAGAGGTGCATCCTTAGCAGAATTGGGTTTTTTAATGTTTAAAAAAGGAGAATATTTAGATCCTTTAGAATTAAAACCATATTATGGACAAAAATCCAGTGCTGAAATAAATTGGGAAAAATTTCATGGAAAAAAAGAGTGAAATAAATATAAGAAACATGACAGAGAAAGACATCGATGAAGTCTATGAAATCAATAGACTATCTTTTTCTTCTCCATGGAGTAAAGAGAGTTTTGAAAGAGAAATTTTCAGTAATAAAATAGCTAATTATTTTGTAGCAGAAAAGGAAAATAAAATAGTTGGATACATTGGCTTTTGGCAGATTTTTCGTGAAGCACAAATAACAACTATTGCAGTTCATCCAGATTTTAGAGGTAAAGGAATAGGAGAAGCTCTCTTAGATTATGTTATAGATTTATGTAGAAAAAATTCTATAGAAGCAATAGTATTAGAAGTAAGAGTTTCTAATACTATTGCTCAAAATCTCTATCTCAAGAAAGGATTTAAAAAAATAGGTATAAGAAAATGGTATTATAGAGATGGAGAAGACGCTATGGTAATGGTTAAAAAATTATATTAAAAAAGGGGTAAATATGTATATTTTAGGAATTGAAACTTCTTGTGATGAAACTAGCGTAGCAATTGTTAAAGATGGAAAAGAGATTGTTGAAAACTTAGTTTTCTCTCAGATTGAAACTCATAAAATTTTTGGGGGAGTAGTTCCTGAGGTCGCATCAAGATTACATATGGAGGTATTGAATAATCTTTTTAAAATAATATTGGAAAAGACAAACTTATCTTTTAAAGATATAGATTTAGTTGCTGTCACTCAGGGACCAGGACTTGTAGGATCCTTGTGGGTAGGAATAATCTTTGCTAAAACTTTAGCTTATGCATTAAAAAAACCTTTAATAGGAGTTAATCACTTAGTAGGGCATATTTTTGCAAACTTCCTTCGAGAAAATCCTCCTACTTTCCCCTTTATTGCTCTTATAATCTCTGGAGGACACACAGAATGGATTTTAGTAAAAGATTATGACAATTATAGACTATTAGGACAAACTTTAGATGATGCTGCAGGAGAAGCTTTTGATAAGGTTGCAAGATTGTTAGGCTTAGGCTATCCTGGAGGACCTGAAATAGAAAAAGTGGCTGAGAAAGGAAAGTTAATATTCAACTTTCCTAAGATAAAATGTGATAGAGAGCTTGATATAAGCTTTAGTGGCCTAAAAACTTCAGTATTGTATTTAATAAGAGATCTGCAAAAAGCAAACAAAGAAATACCTATAAGTGATCTTGCTTTTTCTTTTCAATATAGAGTAGTTGAGGAACTCTTAGAAAGATCTCTCATGGCTTTAAGTAAATTTCATATCTCTACATTAGTTTTGGCAGGAGGAGTAGTTGCTAATAAATATCTTCAAAAGAGATTTTCCGAGGTAGCTAAGATAGAAGGTATTAATTTATTTATGCCGCCTCCTATTTTATGTACTGATAATGCAGCAATGATTGCAAGTGCAGGGTATTATCTATATAAAAAGGGAAAAGTTGATAATTTAGATTTATCTGCTAATCCATCTCTTTCTTTAAGTATTTAAATGAAGGGATTAAATAAAAGTTTAAAAAATGGGTTGAAATATTCAATAATATTGAGTATTTTAGTAATCATTGGAGTACTTGTATTCACAACAGAAGAAAAAACTTTAAATGCTCTTTTGAAACTTGATATTTTAACAATTTTTTATGCAATATTATTAAATATATTAAGTTGGATTTTTTCTGCATTAAGATATATGAGTCTGATAAATAGCGTAGAAAAGAAGATAAATTTTATTGAGGCCTTACAAATCCATTTATCTTATTATTTTGCTGCTGGAATTACACCAACATCTGCAGGCGGTGAACCTTTAGAGATATACTTGTTATCTAAAAAAAATATAAAAGTAGGACAAGTAACTGCATTAAGCTTACTGAGATATACTCTAAATGTCTTAATTTTTGCAATAGCAACTCCAATAGTATTATACTTTTATTCATTTCTCTTTCCCAACAGGATTGTAAAAGATTTAATAAGATATAGTTCCTTCTTTTTAGGGTTTGTTGTAGGAATATTTTTAATTAGCTTATATAAACCAAAACCTGTAAAAAAAATACTTGCAAAATTTTTATTAAGAATATGCCATTTCCCTTTCTTAAGAAATATTCATCCTTATAAACTTATAAGGGCGGTATATAAAACAGTAGATGACTTTCATAAAACTCTATGGACATTTATGAAAGACAAAAAATTGAATCTCTTAAAATTTTCCATTTTAAACATCTTATCATGGTTCACATATTTTCTTATCGCTCCTATAATTCTTAAGGGGTTTGGGTTAAGAATTTATTTTTTAAATCTAATATTGATCCAAATTCCAATTTTCTTTCTTCTTTTTTATGTCCCTACTCCTGGAGGGAGTGGTGCTTCAGAGCTACTTTTTTCTTTAGCCTTTGCCCCTTATGTTCCAAAATATATTTTGGGAATTTTTATCATAATTTGGAGACTTTTGACTCATTATTTTACATTAATTATTGGTGGTTTTGTGCTTGTTTACATATTAGGGATTAAAAACTGGGGAAACAATAATTGATCTCTTCTTAGATAAGTAGTATAATTTTATCAAAAATTTTGGTTTTTTAGGAGGGATTTTATGTACAAATTAACCAAATTAAAAATGTATACTGCAAGTTGGATTTTCGAAGAAACATTCAAGTATGTTGCAAAAGATTATAAAAATCGAATCCCTCGCTTAATAAATATTGTAAGAAAATTTAGCCCTAATGAAGGAACAGACAACATTATAAAAGTAGTTGAAGAAAATTTACAGAAAAATCCTGCTGTTCAGAGATTAATTCATCGAGTCTTTACAGACTATAATCCCCAGTACTCTAGTAAAATCTTAGGCCTGATCATAATAAATATTGGTTTTTTCTGGATTTATTTTAATGAACTTAATAGAAAAAAATTCGATATTTCTACTCCCTATACCATACTAATAAGTCCTACTATGAGATGTAATTTAAACTGTATAGGTTGTTACGCAGGGAATTACACAAGAGATGATGATCTT
>JANXBZ010000016.1 GCA_025060475.1 Dictyoglomus sp.
TTTAATACAGCTTTTGCTTGAGCACCAGCACCACCTGCAACTGTTGCATTAATTATCTCTACATTGGGATACTTCTTTTTGAAAATATCAAAGAGAGCCTGAAGACCTTCTGCTTCACCGCCAGCAGTCCACCAACTAAAAATCTCAAGTTTACCTTTAAGTTGAGCAAAAGAAGAAAAGCTTATTAAGAGGATAAAAAGAAGAGAATAAACTAAAACTTTACGCCACATGGTTGAATCCCTCCATAAAAAGTTTTTAATGAAGTTTATTAGTTAAGTTTAAAGGTGTCTCACCTCCCAGTTTTTTATTTTCAATAAGAAACTAACCAAGTAAAATTTTAAAATTTTATTTCTCAAATGTCAAGAAGGAAAGGGAGGATAGAAAAATTTTTTAGAGTCTTTAAAAATATAGGGCTTTCATATAAAACTCTTGTATAATTCGGATTATTTTGGTATAATTCCAAGCTAAATCTTTACTTTATTAAATAAAAGGAGGTGATGAAAGTGGTATGGATCATGCCTTGCCCGAAAAGGGCGGTTCAGAGCAATATATATAACAATAATTTTAAGAAGGAGGTTAAAGAATGGCAAAGACTATTGAAGAAATTAATGAGAAAATCCGCCAGGGTAAGGCAGTAGTTGTAACTGCTGAAGAGATGATAGATATTGTTAGAGAAAAGGGGGTGGAGAAAGCAGCAAGAGAAGTAGATGTGGTTACTACTGGTACCTTTGGAATGATGTGCTCTTCAGGTATTTACTTTAATATTGGACATACAAAGCCTAGAATAAAGCTTGGGGGAGGAAAAGTATATTTAAATAATGTGCCTGCATACGCAGGTTATGCAGCAGTTGATATATTTTTAGGTGCTACTGCTCTTCCTGAAGATGATCCTAGAAATAGATACTATCCTGGAAAATTTGTTTATGGGGGAGCTCATGTAATTGAAGAGTTAGTATCTGGAAAAGATATATTGTTAACAGCTATAACTTATGGAACGGATTGCTATCCAAGAAAGACTTTGTCTGCATATATAAATATAAAGGATCTTAATGAAGCAGTTCTTTTCAATGTTAGAAATGCTTATCAGAATTATAATGTAGCAGTAAATCTCTCTAATAAAACTATTTATACTTACTTAGGAATGTTAAGACCTAATTTAGGTAATGCAAACTACTCTTCCGCAGGTCAATTATCTCCTCTTCTTAATGATCCTTTTTATAAAACCATTGGTATAGGGACAAGAATATTCTTAGGGGGAGGAATTGGATATATTGTATGGCATGGAACCCAGCATGACCCCTCAGTCATAAGAGGAGAAAATGGAGTCCCAAGAAGAGGTGCAGGTACTATTGCAGTAATTGGGGATCTTAAGCAGATGAGTCCAAAGTGGTTAAAAGGAGCAAGTATTATAGGGTATGGAGTATCCTTATCAGTAGGTATTGGAGTACCTATACCAGTATTAGATGAAGAAATTGCTTTTTATACATCAGTTAAAGATGAAGAAATATATGCTCCAGTTGTAGATTATAGTAAAGCTTATCCTGAAAGAGAACCAGAAGTTATAGCGGAAGTAAATTATAAGGAATTAAGAAGTGGAGAAATAGAAATTTTAGGAAAAAAAGTTCCTACGAATTCTCTCTCTAGTTATGCAAAGGCAAGGGAAATTGCAAATATATTAAAGGAATGGATAAAAGAAGGGAAGTTTTTATTGACAAAGCCTTCTGCTCCTATTCCCGGGCCAGAATCAGGAATTAAATTTAAGCCCTTCTCGGGAAGAGAATTAAAAGAGGAGGTAGGATCCAAATGAGAACAGAAAGAGTTGTACTACATTTCCCAAAACATTTAGCGGACAAACCTGTAATAGTAAATCTGGTCCGGAAATTCGATTTAGACTTTAATATATTGAAAGCTACTATAACTCCTGATGAGGAAGGAGTTATGGTTTTAGAAATTACGGGTGAAGAAGAGAATTTTCAAAAGGGAATAAAATATTTAAAAGACCTAGATGTAAAAATTCAGCCTTTATCTCAAGATGTAATCTGGGATGAAGAAAAATGCACTCACTGTTCCTACTGTGTTAATTATTGCCCCACAAAAGCACTGCAAAGAGATAAAGAAACATATTTGGTAAAGTTTGATCCCCAAAAATGTACTACTTGTGGTATATGTGTAGATATTTGTCCCTATAAAGCTATGGAAATAAGATTAATAGTTTAAATATTTTCTACCATAAGTAGTTTATTTAAGCTATCCAGTGTTCCCACTATATAAAGAATATCTTCTTGTTCCACTCTCACATCGGGGTGGGGATTAATTATAATATCTCCACCTCGAAGAATTGCTAAAACATTGAGATTATATTTTCTTCTTAATTGTAACTCATCTAGAGTTTTTCCTATCAAATGAGGATTAGGTTTTACTTCAAAAATTTTTACATTAGCAGAAAGTTCCATAAAGTCAATTATATTAGGAACTACTAACCTTTGAGCAAGTAATTCTCCACTTTCTTTTTCAGGAAATACAACTAAATCTGCACCTATTTTTTCTAAAATTTTGCCATGGGCATCATTTACTGCTTTTGCTACTACATATTTTACTCCTAGCTCTTTAACTAATAAAGTTGCAAGTACTGAAGATTGAATATCATTTGCTATTGCAATAATTGCTACATCTGAGTTTTGTACTCCTGCATCTCTTAAGGCATTAATATTAGTAGCATCAGCAACTTTTGCAAAAGAAACATAATCTTTTAATGCTTCTACTTTTTGCTCATTCTCGTCAATAGCTAAAACAGAACATCCAAGTCTTTCCAAGGTAATAGCAACAGTAGAACCAAACCTTCCTAATCCTATAACAGTGAATTGATAAAATCTCTCTTTTGTAAGACCTATTCTATAAAATAAAGACTTCATTTATCCTACACTCACCTCCTCAACAGGATAATCTATTAGTTTTTTGTGATTTATAGAAGAAAGGAGAGCTAAACCCGCAGTTACAGTTCCCACTCTACCTAAAAACATGGTTAAAATAATGATAATTCTTCCAAAAGAAGAAAGTTGGGGTGTTATTCCAGTAGACAGACCTACAGTTCCAAAGGCAGATACTACCTCAAATAGTATTTTTAAAGGCTCAAAAGGTTCCGTTAAAAGTAATAGAAACCAAGAAGATAATACTAAAATTAAAGAAAAGAAGAATACTGCCCAAGCTCTTTTAACAGTTTCCCAATTAAGACTTCTATTTTTAAAATGAACATGCTTTCTCTCTAAGAGAATAGCAAAAATACTTAAAGAAATAACTAAGAAAGTTACAGTTTTTATTCCACCTCCTGTTCCCCCAGGGGATGCTCCAATGAACATAAGAATGATTAATAATAGCCATGTAGCAGGTCTCATTTTCCCAATATCTATAGTATTAAATCCAGCAGTTCTGGGCGTCACACTTTGAAAATAAGAACCTAAAATTTTTCCAGTCCAAGAGAGAGGCTTTAGAGTATTATTATATTCTAAGATAAAGATCATAATAGTTCCAAATATGATTAGGAATAAAGTGGTAAGTAATGCAGCTTTAGAATGTATAGATAGATGATTTTTTCTCTTAGTAATTTTCTGATAAATGTCGTATATGACAAAAAATCCAATTCCTCCTGTGATTATTAATAAAGTTACAGTAAGGTTTAACTGAATATTATCTACATACTGAGTAAAGCTTCTAAATCCTCCTATAAGGTCAAAACCTGCATTACAAAAAGCAGATACAGAATGAAAAATTGCAAATTTTAATGCTTCAATAAAAGAATGATTTCTAATAAAAATAGTAAATAAAGATAAGGCTCCAATTCCTTCAAAGATAAGAACAGTTAATAATACTCCCTTTAAAAATCCAATTATTCCTTTTATGGATAAAGTATTTAAAGAAAACTGAATCATTATTCTTTCTCTCAAAGGAATTTTTCGGTTTAGAAGTATCATCAGAGAGGTTACGAGGACAATATAACTGAGTCCACCAATTTGGATTAAACCCATAATAACTAAATGACCAAAGGAAGACCAATAAGTTCCTGTATCTACGACTACAAGACCTGTTACACAAGTAGCAGATGTCGCTGTGAATAAGGCAGTTAGAGGATCAGTAAAACTGCCACTTTTAGAGGACATGGGTAACATTAACAAAAGAGCTCCTGTAAGAATTACAAATATGAAACTTCGGATGAAAAACCATGCAGGATTATTTCTCCGAAATGGAGATACTCCTGAGTCTAGAATATCCATAGAATTAATTTATTTTTAAAATGCACCTCTTTTCTATATAATAATACATAGAACGTTAGTAATTTTATTACTGCCATTCAAAAATGTCAAATAAATATGTAAAAAGGGAATATAGAAGATACATGAAATCAAGTGATCTTATAAGCTTTCCTGTAAAGATTAAGGAAAGTGATCTTTACATTTTAGCAGAAAAAAATTTAGAAAAAGAAGCAGAAAAGATTCTCGAGTATTACAGAGGACAATTAGAAGAATATATCAAAATAGATCCATTATTCCAAATTACTTTAGAGCCTCATAAGGTTTTACCCTGTGCTCCTAAAATTGCAAAAGAGATGGCATATTGGTCAGAAAAAGCAGGAGTAGGTCCTATGGCGTCAGTAGCGGGGGCTATTGCAGAGTTTGTAGGTAAAGATTTATTAAAACTTTCTTCTCAGGTCATAGTTGAGAATGGAGGAGATATCTTTTTAAGTAGCAAAAAAGAAAGAATAGTATCTATTTTTGCGGGAGAATCTCCTTGGAGTAACAAATTAGGAATTTTGGTTCCTCCTTCGCAAGCTCTTGGTATATGTACCTCTTCTGCCACTGTGGGACCTTCTTTAAGTTTTGGAAATGCAGATGCAGTAGTAATTGTCTCAAAATCTGCTATTTTTGCAGATGCATTAGCAACAGCAGTAGGAAATATGATTCAGAAACCTGAAGATATAGACTTAGGTATTGAATATGCTAAGGGATTTAAAGAAGTATTCGAAGTGATAATAATCTTAGGAGAACATTTGGGAGTTTGGGGTAGATATGAAATAGTAAAGATTTAGGGGAGAATCTTTTTCCCCTTTTCTCTATATAATCTCTACTAAAACTTGAGTATTTTCCTCTTCCACATTAATATCTACAATTCTTCCTCTAAAATCTGGATTATTTATAATTGCTTCAATTTCTTCCGGAGATATATCTATTTTCCCTGTATACTCTTTCCCATATTTACTTGCTAATTTTAACCCCCAACTTAATAGAGATAAGGGAATAATTATATTCACTTTTGTTTTTCCCTTTTCTATAATATTTATCTTCAAAAATCTTTTCTCTTTCTCTAAATTTCCTTCTATTTTTTTTAATAATTCTTCTGCTTCTTCCGCTTTAACTTTTCCTTCCTCAACAAGTTTTAGAATTCTCATTCTTTCTTCTTTCATCTTTTTTCTCCTCCTCCAAATTTTTTCTCTTTTATAAGAATTATAAAGTAGTTTAAGACCAAAATATATAAAAATAAGAGGCCATAATTTTATAAGTTCTCCAATTAGAGGAAATCCAAAATTTTTAGCTATCAATGATAAGCCTAATATAACTAATACTAACCCCAAAAATATTCTTGTAGACATTTAAATATCCTCCTCTTTCTTTTCTTCTAAAAGATTTAAGGCATCTTGAACAGTTATTTCTCCCCTTTCTAATTTATCAATAATCTCTCGAGTCTTTGTTTTTATTTCCTCTTCATCTAAAGGTATTAATCCTATAGATCTTAAAATATTATCTAATCTACTTCTCACTGTGGGATAGGAAATTTTTAATATTCTCTCCATTTCCTTAACATTTCCTCGAGTTCTTAAAAAGAGTTCTAAAAATTCCTGCTCTTCAGGACTTAAAGATGCTATCTTATTAGATAAGAACTCTCCTTCCACGGTTATGTTACAATTATTACATTTTAATCTTATAATTAACATCTCTTTGCCACATATAGGACATCTAATTAAATTGTGGGCCATAAAAATTTAATCTCCTTTTTATAATTTTATAGATTAAATTTTATAAAATTTAAAGATTTATGTCAATATTTTTATTCAGATCTTAAGGCTTGAATAGGATCCAAACTTGCTGCTCTAACTGCAGGCCAAACACCAAATATTAATCCTATAGAAAGAGAAAACAAAAATCCTAAGGCTAATATATTAAGATTTAAGGAGAAGGGTATATCAAAATTAGTAATTATTTTACCAGAAAGCAGTGCCAAAAGGATTCCAATTATTCCCCCAAAAATACTTAAAATAGAAGACTCTACAAGAAATTGAACCAATATATCTTTTTTCTTTGCTCCGACAGCCTTTCTTATACCTATTTCTCTTATTCTTTCCATAACTGATACTAGCATTATATTCATTATTCCAATTCCTCCTACTATAAGGGATACTCCTGCAATTCCAGCTAAAGTAAGGGTTAAGATATTCAATATTTCATTCATAGCAGAGAGGAGGTCTTCTTGTCTCGCAATAACAAAATTGGTTTTTCCTCTTCTTTGTTTTAAAGCAAAGATTAATTTATGACGATAAATCTCTAAGAATTCAGAATTTTTCACTTGCACTGCAATAATATTCAAGTTTTGATCTCCTTTGAAAGAAAATAAGGTTGTTATAGGAATTATTATTCTTCTATCTTGATCTCCATAATTTGAAGAGGAATATCCTTTTTCTTTTAAAACACCAACTATCCTATAATTTTGTCCTCCAATATCAATAAGTTTATTAACTGCAGACTCATAATTTTCTGCAATTTCTTTTGCAATTTTAGGACCTATAATACATACCTTCTCTCTATTTTTAATTTCAGATTCAGTAAAGAATCTTCCTGAAAGAAGTCCCTCTTTAGCAATTATGAGCCCTTCGTTATCAGTTCCTATCACTTGAGCATTTATGTCGATGAATTTATATTTTACAGATAGATAAGAATTAACGAGAGATGATATCAAAATTTCATTTCTAAAAATCTTTCTCAAATAAAGGATATCACTATAGTTAAACAACTGAGGCATTCCTCTATTTCTTCTCCTCTGAGATTCTTCTCGAAGAGTGTTAAAATCTCCATTTGTCTCTATATTAGAAGGAAATATTAAAAGGGTATTAGCTCCTAGTTCCTGCATGACCTGAGTTACTCTATTTTTAGCTCCTTGGCCAATAGAAATTAAAAGAATTACTGTAAATACTCCAATTATTATTCCAAGAATAGTAAGAAAAGATCTAAGTTTATTAACTCTCAAGTTATATATAGAAGATTTAAAACTTTCTAAAATTCTCATTTATTTTTACCCTACTTCCATTTTTTAATTTATTTGAAGGACTTAAAATAATAGTATCTTTCTCTTCTAAACCCTTTACAACCTCTATCATATCACCATGAATATCTCCTAAAAATACTTCTTTTTCTATTGCATGATTATTATTTACAATAAAAACAAAGGTTTTTCCTTCTCTGAAAATAATAGAGTTCATAGGAATAACTAATGCATTTTTCTTAATTCCAACATAAATATCTGCAGAGACTGACATTCCCTCCTTTACCTTGTCACCTAATGCTGGGATTGAGATTTTTACATTATAACCATAACTTCCGTCTTTACTAATAGATGGAGAAAAGGATATACTTTTAACTCTTCCTTCCCATATTCTGTCCCCTAAAGCTTCTACCCTTATTTCTGCTTTTTGTCCTTCTTTTATTTTTAAAACATTAGATTCATCAACTCTTACATCAGCTACTAGAGAGTTTGTGTCCACAATAGTCATTAAAGGAGTAGATGAGGAAGGTGAGTAAAAAAGGTTTAATAAAGAAGAAAGATTTAAAGAGTTTAAATTAGAGAAGTTTAGGTTAAATTGGAATTGTTCTTTAATGATTTGGCCTTCTTCTGCATTAATATTTACTACTATTCCTGAAATTGGGGATTTTATAAGTCTGTTTTCATACATGTTTCTAAGATTTTCATAATATACAGATAGAATATTTTTTAGATTTTCAAATATATTTATATACTCTTGGGAATTTTCTTGGGAAAAGCCAAAAAGAGATCCTAGTATTTTAAATTGATTCTGTAGGGTTTCTTGAGTCTCTAGGGTTTTCATGATTAATTTTAAATTATCTATTTGTTTTTTTATATCCTTGGCATCTATTTCTGCTAGAATCTCTCCTTTTTTAACTTTATCTCCCACTTTTACTCTTAGCTTTAAAAGAGTTCCTGATATCTTAGGATTAATGTCTACTTTATTCATAAAATATAAATTTCCTGTTGTGGATATTATTATAGGAAGATTTTTTTTCTCTACACTTAGAGCTTTAACCTCTATGGGAGGAGTAAAAATATCTGTTAATATATAAAGAAGAGAAAATAATGCAATGAAAGTTACTCCGAGTATTATAAATGCTTTTTTCATTTATTTTCCCTCCAATTTATCTAAAAAATCTTTAAGAAAATTTAAATATCCTTTAGTCCATCCCGCACAAAATTCTAAGGCTTTTATAATAGTATTGTCATATTCTTCTCTAAGAGGAGAATAGTATTCTAAGGTAAAGAACTTCTGATCTGCTTTATACTTCTTTTTTTCATTTATTTCAGGACCGTAATACTTTATTTGTAAATCCCATAATTTCCCCACATAATCTCGAGAAATCCATGCAGCCTTTTTAGCTGATTCTTCAGGATTACTAAATTCTAAAGGTTTAGCCTCTTTTAGTGCTTTTATGTATTTAGGATTCCCAATTTTTATCTGGTACTCTTGATAATCCTCTAGAGTATAATGATGATTTTCTCCTTGAGATATTAGCTTATCTAAATTAAATATCCCCAAAATTACATTTTTTAGGGGCATAGGATAGGCATGGAAGGGCATACTAACATCTTGAAGATAATGAAGACTATAAGCAAAAAATCTAAATCCCCAATAGTAATCTTTTTTCATAAAAGCTTCTTTTGCTAAATTCCAAAAATGAAGAGCTCTTTTAGGGGCTTCTCCTAAAATCCATAAACCTTGAAAGGTAATAAAATACATATGTCTCCATCCAGAACTTCCCCCTGTTAATTTCTGCATAGAATTTAAGTTTATATTTTCGTCCATTCCTTTATCTGGCTCTTCTATGTATCTTGTAATAATAGTAATAGCAGAAATTTTATCCCCAATTTTCTCTCCTCGATAGGAGATTACATAGGAAGGGTTATATATAGAAGGATCATTATAAGTATAAGGAGTCACTTCTATATTGTCATATTTTTGAAGCCATGGAAATTGTTCTAATATAATCTCCGTCATCTCTTTATGAGCAGACCAAGAAAATAATGGAGTTATAAAAAGTATAAAGACCAATACAATTAAAGTAAATTTTTTCATAATAGACCTCCTTTTACACTATTCTCTTTTCATTATCAGGATCAAAAAAGTAAATTTTTTGAGGAAGATTTAAATAAACTTTATCTCCAATTCGAAATGCATTTTCTCTTGGAATCTGAATCTTTAAATTTAATTTTCCTATTTCTATGTGAAGGATTTGAAATTTATCTGAAGGAAGACTTTCTATAAAAAATATTTCTCCTATTAAATTTGTAGGATTCTTACTGATTTCAATTTTGGAAGGGTGAAATCCTAAGATTATCTCTTTCTTATTATATTTAAAGGGAATTGGAATTTCTAAGTTGTTAAAAACAAATTTATTATTTATTACTTCTCCTTTAATAAGATTCATAGGAGGCACACCAACGAAAGAAGCAGTAAAAGCATCTTTTGGTTCTTCTATAAGATCCTCATAGGTTCCTACTTGTAGTATTCTTCCCTGTTTCATTACTGCAATAATATCTCCTAAGGCTTGTGCTTCTCTTTGATCATGAGTAACATAAACTGTAGTTACTTGAAATCTTACAAGTAACTTTTTTATTTCTGTTCTTGTTATAACTCTTAATTTTGCATCTAGGTTAGATAATGGTTCGTCCATGAGCATCAAAGTAGGATTTCTTACAATACATCTTCCAATAGCAACTCTTTGTTGTTCTCCACCTGATAAAGTTTTTGGTTTTCTTGGCAGAAGTTCTTCAAATCCGACTCCTAGAATTTTTGCGGTTTCTCTTATTCTTTCATCTATCTCTTTTTCAGGTCTTTTTCTTATCCAAAAATAAAAAGAAAGATTCCCACGAGCTTTATAGTGAGGATATAGGGCATAATTCTGGAAAACCATTCCAACTCCTCTATCTTTTGGAGGAAGATCATTTACCAATTGTTCATTGAAATAAATATTTCCTGAATCTGGTTTTTCCAGTCCTGCAATTACTTTTAATAATGTAGTTTTGCCACATCCTGATGGTCCAATAATACAGAGGGTTTTCCCTTCAGGAATAAAAAGATCTACCTCTCTTAGAGCATAAATTTTCCCTTGTTCTGCTTCAGGTAAATCTTCTAAAACTCTTTCTCTTTTTCTTCTAAAAAGAGTAAATTCTTTCTCGATAGGAAAAGATTTTGTTATTTTTTCTAACTTTATACTTACCCCAAAGTTATCTTTTTTACCTCCTTACATGTGGTATAAGTATCTTGTCCTAAATACATAGAGGGATTAAATTTATCAAGATTATATACTTTTTCAAATTTATCCTCTTCTACTTGAGCATAAACTACCTTGCCTATAACTAATAAATGATCTCCTTTTATATCAATGATATCTTCTAAAACACATTCTATATGGGCTATGCATTCTTTTATTAAAGGCGCTTTGACTTTATTTGCTGGAATTGGAGTAAGATTTGCTAATTTAAATTTATCATTATCTCTTCCTGATACTTTTCCACAGATTAAAGTTGCGTTAGAAAGTTCATAGGGAGGAATATTTATAACAAATTCTTTAGTTTCTTTAATAAGTTGAAGAGTAAACCTTTCAGGCCTAAGACTAAGAACAACTAGGGGAGGATTAATACTAAAGGGAATAATCCAAGAAGCAGTCATAATGTTTTGTTTACCTAAATTGCTTACACTTGTAACTAAAAAAGCAGGAAGGGGATGAAGTAAATATATAAAATTATGTTTTAACTCTTTGTACATTTTATCCTCCTTTCTAAATTTCAAAAATATTAGGATCGAAGATAGGATTAATTTTATAATTTTTATATGTTCTTCTATGAGTCAAAACTTTAATTCCATTATAATCTTCATATTGTTCTAATTGAATGGGGATAAAGTTTTTATCTATATAAAATTTCTGAGAAAGAAAACTGTGAGTTCGATCTTTGCTAGAGCCCATTTCTAAAACAAAGCAGGAAATTCCTAATATTCTTTCTTCTTCCATAAGTTTTACTGGTTTTTGAGTTATCATTTGTATTATATAGCCTAAGCCCATTTCATCATATCTTTTCTTCTTGATATTTAAAATTAAAGGATCATCAAGATTCAATGTCAAAGGTACTATTTTTAATAATCCTGGTTTTTGCATTCTTGCTCTTCCTTCCTTTATTACAATAACTGCTCCTTTATCTTTTCCTTCTAGTATATTGTATCTATAAGTATTAGGTTTTTTAAAATAAAATTCAAAAATAAAAAACTCCTCCTTGTTTCCTTCTCTACTATATACTTCTAATATGCTACTAAAAGTGTTTATTTTATTATAAGTATCTAATACCTCTCGAACAATTTCTTCGCTGGTTATCCCAAAAGAGATAAAAAAAATCAAAAGAAAAATAGTTAAGAATTTAAATAGTTTCATATTCTATCCTCTATAACTTAAGAATCCATTCCCAATCATATTGGGAAGATAAAAAGGTTCCTTTTTGATAGTTTAATTTCTCAGTTTCAAGAAGTACAATCATCTGTTTTGCAAAGGCCTCTTGATCCTTTTTGACTATGAAATCCTTTATAGCTTGATAAGGAATACTAATAAATAATGTTTTTCCTAGAAAGGGATCATTTTTATCCTGTACCATTATTATTATATTAATAGATGTTTTAGGAGGTAATAGTATATCATTTATGAGAGATAATAGTTCCTTTAAAACTCTATTTGCTAATGTAGGATAAGGTAATCCCTTTTGGCTTGTTTTAGTATAACAAGAGATATTAAGGCCTATAATAGGATGGTAAAGAATAGTTCCGAATTTGAAAGTATCATCAAAGGCTCTTATATTTTTTTCGAAATTAGACTTGTAAATTTTGCTAAAGGATTCAATATGAAGAACAAATACTGTTCCAGGTTTTGAGACTGTTGCCGTAGAAGTTTGGGTCTGGGAAAAAGAAGAACTCAAAGCTAAAATTACAAAAATAAAAAAGATCCATATATTTTTTTTCATAATATTACCTCCGTTTTTTTATTATTATATACCAAAATTTTAGACAAAAGTTTTGTCTAAAATATTTTTTTTACTTTTTTATGGAATTTGGAGAAATGGGTAGGATTATTTTCTATACATGTGATATAATTTAAAAATCAATGATAAACGATTTTGATATTATTTTTAGACTTTTATTGTCGATATTATTAGGAGGCTTAGTAGGTTGGGAAAGAGAGAAAGAAGAGAAGCCTGCAGGCCTTAGAACTCATATTTTAGTCTCTCTTGGTTCTACCTTAATAATGATAGTATCCGCATATGGATTTTTGGGAAAATATCAAGCAGATCCAGGAAGAATTGCTGCACAGGTAATAACTGGTATTGGCTTTATAGGTGCAGGAACCATATTAAGGACAGGATCAACCATAAAGGGACTTACTACGGCTGCAAGTATATGGACTGTATCAGGAATTGGTTTAGCTATTGGAATAGGTTTCTATTTGCCTGCAATTTTTACTACTCTATTGGTGGTGGCAACATTGATTTTTGCTCGTAAGTTAGAGATATCTGTCATTGGTAGTCATAGACTTCTTTCTCTAAGATGTGTAATAGAGGATAAACCTGGTTCCATTGAAAATATAGGTAATTTAATGGAAAAATTAAATGTAGAAATAAAGAAAATTGAACTTTTATCCTATAAGGAAGGTAGAATAATTTTAAATATTTTTCTAAAGCTTCCTGCAAGATTTTCGGAGAAAGAATTAATAACAAAAATTGCAGAACTTAATAATGTAAAAAGAATAGAATGGATTTAAAGGTGGGGAGAATCCCCACCTTATTTATACCCCAGAGTAAGCATTAAATCCACCATCTACAGGAATAACTGCTCCTGTTACAAAGGAGCTTGCGGGAGAAGAGAGCCAAATTATAGTTCCAATAAGTTCATCGGGATCTCCAAATCTTCCCATAGGAGTGTGATTAATAACCGCCTGACCTCTTGGTGTTAAATTTCCATTTTCATCTAAAAGAAGATATCTATTTTGTTTTGTCAATAAAAATCCAGGTGCAATAGCGTTTACTCTGATTTTTGGGGAATATTCTTGAGCAATATATACTGCAAGCCATTGAGTAAAATTACTTACAGCTGCCTTTGCTGCTGAATAGCCTATGGTTCTTGTTAATGGTCTAAAAGAAGCCATAGAGGAAAAGTTAATTATTACTCCACCATCTTTATTTTCTAACATCATTTTCCCAAAGACTTGGCTAGGAATTATGGCTCCTCCAAATAGATTTAAATCTATTACTTTCTTTAAAGCCTCAATAGGAAGGTCAAAAAAAGATACTTCTTTTGATGTGGTTGCAGAAGGAATGTTTCCTCCGGCAGCATTAAGAAGAATATCTACCTTTCCAAATCTTTCCTTTACTTTTTGAGCTACTTCTTCAACAACTTTCTTATCTAAAACATCCATGTAATATCCTTCTACTTCAATTCCTTCTTTTTTCAACTCTTCTATTCTTTCTTCTAAGGAAGTAATATCTGTTATGACGATTTTTGCTCCTGCTTTACCTAATCCCTTTGCAATGGCACCTGCTAAAATCCCTGAACCTCCCGTAAAAACGGCGACTTTATCTTTTACTGAGAAAAGTTCTTCTACATAGCTCATCTTTCTCTCCTCCTTTTTAAAATTCTTCCCATTGAATATGAAAAATTCCTTCTTTATCTTTTCTTTCAAAGGTATGAGCACCGAAAAAGTCTCTTTGAGCTTGAATAAGATTTGCAGGAAGATCTTCTTCGATTAAGCTCAAGAAGTAATCTAAAGAGGAATTTAAAACCAAGGTTGCTATGTTAAAATCTTTTGCAAGTTTTGTTATATTTTTTATAGAATCTAATTTATCCTTAACAAAAGAGATGGATTTTTCACTATTTAGAAGATTCACATTTTCAGGATTTTCATTAATAATTTCTCTTAAAAAGTTTAGAATTTTCGCCCTTATTATACAACCTCCTTTCCATATTCTTAGTACTTCTGAAAGATTTATTCCGTAATCAAAAGCTTTACTAGCAGAACTTATTAACCAAAGTCCTTGAGAAAAGGCCATGAATAATGCAAAAAGAAGAGATTTCTCTAAATCTTTAAGAATTTTCTCTTTTTCAAGGAGGATGTTTGAGTTAAGTATAGAATACTTTTTAGAAAGATCCTTTCTTAAATCTTTAAAGTAAGATAAAGTTCTTGCTTCTACTGCAAGATTTAGAGAGGGAGTAGGAACTCCAAGATCTAATGCGGATTGGGCAGTCCATTTTCCTGTTCCTTTTTGTTCTGCTTTATCTAAGATTAGCTCTACAAGGGGAATTCCTTTTTCTCTATCAATATATCTCATAATCTTATAAGATATCTCCATTAAAAAGGAATTTAATTCTCCTTTATTCCAATTTTCAAAAACATCTCCTATCTCGTAAGAGTTCATCTTTAAAGCTTTCCTCATAATATCATAAGTTTCAGCTATAGCTTGCATATATGCATATTCAATACCATTATGAACCATTTTTACAAAATGTCCTGCAGAATCTCTTCCTACAAAAGTACAACATGGACCATCGTCGGTCTTTGCAGAGATTTTTAATAGAAGGTCTTCTACCATTTTGTATGCTGTTTCAGAACCTCCAGGCATCAAAGAGGGACCATATAGTGCTCCATATTCTCCTCCTGATACTCCCATTCCTAGATATAGAATCCCCTTTTCCTTTAACTCTTTAATCCTTCTTGAAGTATCTAAATAATGAGAATTTCCACCATCAATTATCAGATCACCAGGATCTAAATAGGGTAAAAGATCATTAATCATCTCATCTACAGGATTTCCAGCTTTTACCATAAGAATTATCTTTCGTGGTTTCTCTAAAGAATCCACAAAGTTTTTTAGATCATAACATGGAATTATCTTTTCTTCCTTTACTTTCTCTTTTAAGAATTCCTCTGTTTTTTTAGGAGTTCTATTATATACTGATACTGAATAACCTTTCCTTGCGATATTCAAGGCAAGATTCTGCCCCATTACTGCTAATCCCACTAATCCAATATCTCCCTTCATTATTTTATTCCCCCTTTATAAATTATTGTGCCTTTCAAAGGCTTCTTTTAAATTCTTAACTAAAAATCTAAAAAATTCAAATTTATTTTTATAATCTTCAACGAGATCTTCAGAAGGATAATATACATTTTTAATTCTAACTAATTTTTCTGTTGCTTCTTCTAAGCTTTTGAATTTTTTTAATGCAGTATATCCTAAAATCGCAGAACCTAATAGTCCTGCCTCTTCAGATTCTGTTACCTTTATAGGCATATTAAAAACTGAGGCAAATATGTTCATCCAAAGAGAAGATCTTGTTCCTCCTCCTCCTGCCCTAAGCTCTTTTATTTCTATATTATTTTCTCTTAGAGCGTCAAAAGCCATTTTTAAGGTAAAAGCTACTCCCTCTAATCCTGCTCTTATCATGTGATTTTTATTATGAAAACTTTTTAATCCAAAGAATACTCCTGAGGCTATATTTCCTATTTCAGGATATCTTTCTCCTGTAATAAAGGGGAGAAAGAATAGGTTTTTAGCATCATCCTTTTGGGCTTCAAAGGTTAATTCTTCATAAGAAAGATTAAAAATATTATCTCTGAACCATTTTAAAATAATTCCAGCATTATTTATTGCTCCTCCTATATACCATTTATTGGAACATAGAAAATATGCTTGAAATCTCATGGTTTTGTCTTTATCAATTACTGGTTTGGGATATGCGACTCTAAGCATTCCAGTGGTTCCTATATTTATAACTCCCACAGAATCTCCCATAGCACCTATCCCAAGCCCTACTGCTCCTCCGTCATAAACTCCGGTAAGAACATAAACTTCTCCCTTTAATCCTAAAAGCTTACTACTTTCTAAAGGAAGTTTTCCTAGAATTTTTTCGGGAGGAACAATTATAGGAAGATTTTCTTCTTTTATTCCTAAAAATTCTAAAGGATAGGGATCCCATGTAAGGGTATGAACATTCATAAGCTGTGTTGATATGGATTGACTTGGTTCTGTATATAAATCTCCCAGAAGTCTTAACAAGAAATAATCCTTAGAACCTATATAATATCTTGCTTTTTCAAATATTTCCCCTTTCTTTCTTTTTAACCAATATATTCTTGAAAATGGATAGATAAAAAGGGGAGGGCATCCTGTTCTTCTATATAATTCTTCAAAATCTACTAATTTGTATAGTTCCTCAAAGGTTTCTCGGGATCTTAAATCTAAAAGAGTAATAATGCCTGTGAGAGGTTTTAAGTTTTTGTCCAATGGAAGAAGTCCAAACATATAAGAAGAAAGAGTAAGAAGAGATATTCTATCCTCATATCCTGAAACTATCTCTCTTACTAAAAGGACAAATATATTAAAAATTTCTTCAGGATTATGTTCTGCCTTTCCTGAATTATCCTTTTCTATAGGAAGTTCTTTACTTTTAACTCTCAAAAGATTTCCATATTCATCAATAATTCCTGCTTTAATATTTGTGGTTCCAATATCTACAGCAAGAATTAACTCTTCCATGGCTCTCCCTCTAAGACTTCCTTATTTATTACTTCTTCGGGAATCTCTCCTCTTAAAACTCTCTCTACATCAGAAACAACTTTATCTCCCATAGCTTTTAAAGCCTCATAAGTATATGCAGATATATGAGGAGTTATTACCACATTCTCAAATTTTAATAGAGGATGATTTTCATCTATAGGTTCTCCCTCCACTACATCTACTCCTACCCCTCCTACTTTGCCTAATTCTAAAGCAGAAATTAATGCTTTTTCATCAATCAATTCTCCCCTTGCTGTGTTAACTATAAACACTCCATCCTTCATAAGGGAAAATTCTTTAAAAGAAAGCATATGATAATTCTCAGAAGTTAGTGAACAGTTTAAAGAGATAATGTCAGAATTTTTAAGAAGTTCTTCTAAACTTACTTTTTCTCCTCCTCTTTTGGCTATCTCTTCTTCCGAAAGATAAGGGTCATAAACTAAAATTTTTGCATCAAATCCTTTTTTCAATATCTCTCCCACTCTACTTCCAATATTTCCAAATCCAATTACTCCTACAGTTTTTCCTTTTATCTCCCATCCAATAAATTTTGCTCTTTCCTTCCATTTACCTTCTTTTACCTTCAAAGATGCTTCTCTTATTTTTCTTATAACACTCATTAATAGAGCAATTGCAGTTTCTGCTACTGCTTCTCTTTCTATCTCTCCACTCACTTTTGTTACAATTACTCCTTTTTCTGTGGCACTTTTTATATCGATATTATCGTATCCTATTCCGTGCCGGGTTATTAAAAGAGTTTTATCCTTATAATCAAAAAACTCTTTGTTGTAATATGGTTTTACACTAGCGATAATGATAGAAAATCCCATAAGTTTTTCTGCCAATGTTTTTCCATTTATGTCTTCTGGAAATTCAAATCTTTCTACTTCTCCTAATTTTTTTAACCTTTCTATATGTTCTGGAAAATATTTCCCAAAACTACTGGAATTAACTATAGCTATTTTTATCATTGTGATTCCTCCTCAAATAAAATTTTTAAATGATTTTCAATATTTTCTCTTACAAATTCATAATGTTCCTTTTCATGTCTATCTAAAATATCATATATTTCTTTTTTCTTCTCATCCAAAATAACCCCATAGGATATGTGAAATAGCTGTTTCACCTCCGGTTTTTCAAAGAATACTAAGGGATCCCCTTGGACTTCTTTAGGAAAGTCTTCTTTCTTTATAGATACTTTATATGCTTTTTTACTCTCCTCTAAATTATTTAATGCAATAAGATAAAGTTCAGAAAATAGCTGTGGATCAAATTTTGCAATAACTTTTACTCCTTGAAGCCAGCTAGTTCCAGAGGTCTTTATATGAAAGTTTTTCTGGGTAATTTCTGAAAGAATCTTATATATAGAGAACTTATCACTTCCAGAGTGGAGGCTTAGTCTATAACCTTCAATTTTTTGAGAAAGGATATAATGCTTTTTTAATTCATAAGAGAAAATTTTAATATCTCCCTGATAATCTAGAGCCTTTTGAAACTCTCCAGGAAACTTAGGGGCTAAACTCCAAAAATCTATTCCTTTTTCGTGTAAATACTCTGCGACAAACAAATGATCTTCTAGTGTTGTATCTCTTTCTCCTTCATCTATAGATACTTCAAGATCAAAATCTTTAATTTTTTCTTTTAAGTTTATATATACCTTTTCTATAAAATCTAAGCCTCTTTCGTAGATAATTGCAGATTCACATAGTCTTTCTTCATTAAACTCATAATACTCTTGGGAGGATATGTTTAATTTTTTACCCTTATATTTCTCGATAATTTTTTTGCTTAAAGAAGAAATTCTCCTAAACCTTTCTTGAAGTTCGTTTTTCTTAAGATTTTCAATCTTTTCTAAAAAATCGCTAATATCTAAAGTATACATTGAAAATCCTGCATTTATTCCTTCTTGCAAATAATATTCATCTTTTATGTGATCAGCGTCCGCCCCAAATCTTCCTTGATATCCTGACTCTAAAACTCCTAAAACTCCTTTTAAAAGAACATCTTTAAAATCTCTATGAGTTTTTATTAGTTCGCGAGGTGATTGCTGAGAGATAACAGGAAAAATTGAATAATTTTTTAGGGCTTTTAAATGAGAAGAAGATACAAGACCCAATCTATCTCCAGTTCCAAAGGAAGTTTTTTTATCACAAGGAGAGGGAGAAATATTTATAATTTCTTTAAGTTTTAAATAATTTTCAAAGGAAAGGGGATAAAAATTTATATATAAATCTAGGGAATCAATGAATAAATCTTGAGGATAATGGGGCTCTGATAGATAAAAATTATTTTCTTTTTTCAAAATTCCTATTTTCTTTTCTCCATTTGTTTTTGCAATAAATAAAGATACATTATCTGTTATTTTTCTTAAGGAATCCTCATAAAATTCCCAATTGTATCTTTTTAAAAATTTTTCCAATTCTTCTTTCATAACGTTCCTCCAATAGTTTTAATTTTTGCATATAAATAAAAAAATGCACTTAAATAAAGTTTATCATATTCTCCTTAATCTTACAAGGAAAGATGGTAGCTTTAGGAAAATATTAAAGTAATGTAATTAAAATATTTTTTTTGTAAAGATAAAATTCTAGAAATTAACAGAGAAAGTACCTAAACCCCAAAAATTTTTTAAAAATACTAAAAAAATGTTGTAAAATAAATTAAAATATCCTAATGAATGGAGGTTATAAATGACTAATCTTGAAACTATAATGATACATTATGAAGAAGACAATTCTTCTTATTTTGGAGCTATTGTACCTCCAATTTTTGAAAATTCCAATTTTGCCTTTACCTCTTATGAAGAGTTAGAAAATTACTTCTTAAAAAAGATCCCCAAATATGTTTATACTCGAGAGGGAAATCCCACCATTGAAATTTTAGAGAAGAAATTAGCTTTATTAGAAAAAGGGGAAAGAGCAAAAGTTTTTAATGCTGGAGTTAATGCTCTTACCTCTGTTATTCTTTCTTTTGTAAAATCTGGGGATCACATTTTAGCAGTCAAATCTTTATATAACCCCACATATGAGTTTCTTACCAATTGGTTAATAAAATTTAATATTGAAACCACCTTCTTTGCTCCAGAAGATGTTGAATATTTAGAAGAGTTTATTAAGGAGAATACAAAATTAATTGTTATAGAAAGTCCAACTAGTTTTCTCTTTGAAGTTTTAGATTTATCGAAGATATCTAAGGTAGCTAAAAAATATAGTATATATACAGTTATAGACAACACTTGGGCTACCCCCTACTTTCAAAATCCTATTGATTTTGGGATTGATATAGTAGTTCATTCAGCAAGTAAATATTTATCAGGGCACAGTGATATAATAGCTGGAGTAGCTATATCAAATGAGGATTTAATAAATAATGTAGAGAAAGAGAGAGAATTAAGAGGAGGTAATATAGGTCCCTTTGAGGCTTGGTTAATGTTAAGGGGTTTAAGAACTCTTCCTATTAGAATGAGGGAACATCAAAAGAATGCATTAATTGTAGCAGATTATTTAGAAAAGCATAATCGAGTATTAAAAGTAAATTATCCTGGACTTCCTTCCCATCCTCAACATAGTTTAGCAAAATCTCAAATGAAGGGTTTTAGCGGTTTATTTTCCTTTGAAATTGAAGGTAGCGAAAATCAGGTGAGAAAGTTTTTAAATAGTTTGAAATATTTTAAAATAGCAGTAAGCTGGGGAGGATTTGAGAGTTTAGTTTTTCCTGGAAAATACGCTTTTACTCCTAAAAGAAAGGATGGAGTAAACTTACCCGAAAATCTTATTAGAGTTTCTGTCGGTTTAGAGGATCCCTATGATTTAATAGAAGATTTAGAGAATGCCTTAGATAAGGCTTATAAATAATTTTTAAAAAGGAGGAGTCTTTTATGAAGGATATCCATATAGAAAAGTCTTTTTATGGAATTACAGAAGAGGGTATTCCTGTGGATCAGTATACATTAATAAATAAAAATGGTCTAATTATGAAGATAATAACCTATGGAGCGACTATTACAGAGCTTTGGGTGCCTGATAAAAATGGAGTTTTAGAAGATATAGTTTTAGGTTTTGATACTCTTTATGAATATGAAAGTTCTAATAATCCATATTTGGGATGTATTGTTGGAAGATATGCGAATAGAATTGCTAAAGGAAGATTCATTATTGATGGAATTTCTTATCAGCTTGCATTAAATGATGGTGAAAATTCTCTTCATGGTGGTGTTAAGGGTTTCCATAGAAAAGTCTTTAAAGCAATTCCAATGAAGCTTCCTTCTGGACCAGCTCTGAGGTTAAAATATTTGAGTCATGATGGGGAGGAGGGTTTTCCTGGAAATCTTGATGTTTCAGTTACATACATCCTTACTAATGATAATGAAGTTGTTATAGATTATATTGCTACTACAGATAAGCCAACAATAATAAATTTGACAAACCATTCTTATTTTAATCTTTTGGGAGAAGGAGTAGGGAATATATTAGAACATGAGCTTATGATTTTAGCTAAAAATTATACAGCAGTAGATAACACCTTAATTCCTACTGGAGAGATAGTATCTGTTGAAAACACTCCCTTAGATTTTAGAACTCCAAAAAAAATAGGTGAAAAGATAAAAGAACTTAAATATCCTCCTTTTAACGGTTATGATCATAATTTTGTACTCGATAATCAAACAGGAAAACTTGCTCTGTGTGCTACAGTTTATGAACCAAAAAGTGGAAGGGCGATGGATGTATATACAACACAGCCTGGAGTTCAACTTTATACTGGTAACTGGTTAAATATAAAAGGAAAGGGCGGAAAATATTATAAAGAGTACTCCGGATTTTGTCTTGAAACTCAACATTATCCTGATTCTCCCAATCATCCTAATTTCCCTAATGTGATTCTCCGCCCTCAAGAAATATATAAAGAAACTACCATTTATAAATTTTCAGTAAAAATTTAAAAATAAAAATTTATATCTTCCTAACCCATACCTGCATAGGACCTGGTTCCCTATTAGCCCAGGCAAAATATGGTATTGCTATAAACTCTACTTCTTTTCTTTTTGAGTTTATATCTTTTAATGAATAATATAAATTCTTCTTCCAAGTATTGGATTCTACAATGCCACCTTTACCTCGTACTACTACCACTCCATCTAAAATCGGTTCAAAGGAAGAGGTTAATGGAAAATGAGTGAATACCTCAAGATCACATATATTAAAGGGATTATCAACCTGCTCCAAACAATATACTATTGGTCCTCTTTTAATTGCTACTTTTCCTATATTGTTAATGACCTTAGGATTAGAAACTACAAATTCAGATTCCATAACAAGATTTAACCTTAGAATATCTCCTTTTTTCCATATTCTCTCAATTCTTGCGTATCCATTAATTATATTGGCAGATATTTCCTCGTCATTTATAGATAAAGTATATCTTCTGCACCAACTAGGAATTCTTAAGAAGATACTGTATTCTCCTTCAGTATTAATGTGAAATTCTACTAATCCATCCCAGGGATATTGAGTTTTAACTTCAAATTGTATTTCTTTTCCATTCCAATCTATACGAGCAATATTAGAAGTATAAAGATGAACCCAAACTCCATCAAAGG
>JANXBZ010000017.1 GCA_025060475.1 Dictyoglomus sp.
TAGCGTACCTATAAGGGATTGAAACCTTCTTCGCATTTTTCGATATCTCACGATAGTCAAGGGTTTGTAGCGTACCTATAAGGGATTGAAACGATTTTCGAAGAGGAAGAATGAGTAGTAAATTTTTCGTTTGTAGCGTACCTATAAGGGATTGAAACTTATCCTGTAATACCTCAAGGGGGAACATTCAACTCGTTTGTAGAGTACCTATAAGGGATTGAAACTATATTTCCAATAAATCAAAGAAACTTCTTTCTGCGTTTGTAGCGTACCTATAAGGGATTGAAACAGGTAGTCGAGAAAACTGGAAAACTGGAAATAGAAAAGTTTGTAGCGTACCTATAAGGGATTGAAACTTGGAAGACGTTGCTATGGCAAGGCTTTCTTTACAAGGTTTGTAGCGTACCTATAAGGGATTGAAACTTTCAATTGTGTCTTTGTAATCACTTTCATATAAAAAGTTTGTAGCGTACCTATAAGGGATTGAAACAACAGAGGGAATAGCAAATATCTTTCTTCTATTATAGTTTGTAGCGTACCTATAAGGGATTGAAACTATCGAATTCTCTTTTTTGTATATATTGCTCATCTTCTGTTTGTAGCGTACCTATAAGGGATTGAAACTAGTAATCCTTGCTGGATATCCTGGTCTGATAATATTTGTTTGTAGCGTACCTATAAGGGATTGAAACGTAAGAAAACCTTCCTCGTTTTTCTTGCAGCATTGAGTTTGTAGCGTACCTATAAGGGATTGAAACTGCGTATTCCTTGCTTGAAGAGCTCTTTTTCCATTTCGTTTGTAGCGTACCTATAAGGGATTGAAACTCCCATATTTCCCAAAATCCTTTATCTCCTTTATACCGTTTGTAGCGTACCTATAAGGGATTGAAACTTTGAATGCATTATCTTCTTCAAAACATTCTTCTACTCGTTTGTAGCGTACCTATAAGGGATTGAAACAAGCTCACAATATCAACGTGTCGGGGCTTTCACAATCGTTTGTAGCGTACCTATAAGGGATTGAAACTTCCTTCCTTTTCAAGGTTTTTATGAGCTTGGTGAGGTTTGTAGCGTACCTATAAGGGATTGAAACTTAAAAAGAAGAGAAGTAATCTTTGCAAAATATGCAATGTTTGTAGCGTACCTATAAGGGATTGAAACATTTCGATTGGAGTCATGTGTTCGAGTTCCTTCTTAAGTTTGTAGCGTACCTATAAGGGATTGAAACCAATTTTACTTGCCTTTCCAGTCTCTAATTCAGTCTTGTTTGTAGCGTACCTATAAGGGATTGAAACGGATAAACGGGGACGATATCGGCTCCTATGAAGATTTCCGTTTGTAGCGTACCTATAAGGGATTGAAACTATCTTTCTTTCTCTTTTACATACTCTTCTTCTGTGATGTTTGTAGCGTACCTATAAGGGATTGAAACACTAAGTATAACATTCTATTACCTCCTATTTTTTAAAGTTTGTAGCGTACCTATAAGGGATTGAAACGAGAAGTCAAGGGGGTAGTCCTCCCTAACTTCTCTTTGTTTGTAGCGTACCTATAAGGGATTGAAACACCTCTGGAAAAGTATTTCCTAGTTCAGCTAGAAAGGTTTGTAGCGTACCTATAAGGGATTGAAACCTTCAAAAGTATCTCCTTCTCTCACTACACCTGATTGAGTTTGTAGCGTACCTATAAGGGATTGAAACTTGTCTACCAAATAGCTTATTACTTTTTCTTTATCAGTTTGTAGCGTACCTATAAGGGATTGAAACTATCTTTCTTTTTCCTTTTTATACTCTTCTTCTGTGAGTTTGTAGCGTACCTATAAGGGATTGAAACAATACTGGTTTGTAAGTGAAAATGCTGAAATCGTAGGTTTGTAGCGTACCTATAAGGGATTGAAACGAAGGGAGGCGATAAAATGCAAGAAATTCGAATTTAGTTTGTAGCGTACCTATAAGGGATTGAAACATACCCTATCTTTTTCAAAAAGAAGATAGTATTTTTGTTTGTAGCG
>JANXBZ010000018.1 GCA_025060475.1 Dictyoglomus sp.
TAAAGTTGAAGATTGTTCTTGAATTGCAGAACCTTTTATTCCTAACGCCATCTTGATATATTTAGTATGACTATTTAAGTTTCAATCCCTTATAGGTACGCTACAAACTTCTCAAGTTTTTCGTGTATTTCTCCTTTTTTAGCCATGTTTCAATCCCTTATAGGTACGCTACAAACTATATCAAAATTGAAGTAAATCAAGATGAAAGATATAGTTTCAATCCCTTATAGGTACGCTACAAACCGAATTGAGAGTATACAGGAGTTGGAAGGATTTGATGTTTCAATCCCTTATAGGTACGCTACAAACTGTGGATAGGGGATTATTGCTCAAGGCAAAAGAATGTATGTTTCAATCCCTTATAGGTACGCTACAAACAAATTTTGAAGGGAGGTTGATAAAATGAGAATTAAAGAGTTTCAATCCCTTATAGGTACGCTACAAACGTGTTTCTGACAAGAAAAGAGAATGAAACAAAGTCGTGTTTCAATCCCTTATAGGTACGCTACAAACCACAAAAATTAGTTCTTAGTTCTACATTTTTTAGGAAGTTTCAATCCCTTATAGGTACGCTACAAACCCAAAACTAAGGTTTTTGTCGAAGTCCCATTTATAACTGTTTCAATCCCTT
Source organism: Dictyoglomus sp. (assembly GCA_025060475.1). Taxonomy (NCBI): domain Bacteria; kingdom Pseudomonadati; phylum Dictyoglomota; class Dictyoglomia; order Dictyoglomales; family Dictyoglomaceae; genus Dictyoglomus; species Dictyoglomus sp. The sequence continues at coordinate 632 of JANXBZ010000018.1, forward strand.
ATAGGTACGCTACAAACAAAGAATTCGAAGGAATTCCCGAAAAACCTGAAAATGGTTTCAATCCCTTATAGGTACGCTACAAACTTGCTCTCTTCCAAAGATCTCAAAAAACAAGAAGATATCGGTTTCAATCCCTTATAGGTACGCTACAAACTGGTAAAAATGAAAGAGAATAAATTTCAATACTATCGTTTCAATCCCTTATAGGTACGCTACAAATCACAACCTCTATTACTCCTATCGTAGAACTCTTTGCCGTTTCAATCCCTTATAGGTACGCTACAAACAAATGAAACAAAATATAACAAGGAAGAGCCTTTCGAGTTTCAATCCCTTATAGGTACGCTACAAACTGGAAAGATAACGAATGTATATAAACTTGATATAAAGTTTCAATCCCTTATAGGTACGCTACAAACAGAAATTAAGCTTCTTGACTTGGATACCGAATATCCGTTTCAATCCCTTATAGGTACGCTACAAACTCTACACCGATTAAAAAATAATTTCCTTTTCTAATCAGTTTCAATCCCTTATAGGTACGCTACAAACAGGAGATTTATTATTTTGCCAACAAAAAGAATTTCATGTTTCAATCCCTTATAGGTACGCTACAAACGGATATCTTTCTCTTTGGGATTACTTTTCCCTTTCTCTTGTTTCAATCCCTTATAGGTACGCTACAAACTCTAATCTCTTCGGTTATATAAGCGTTATAATATCTGGTTTCAATCCCTTATAGGTACGCTACAAACACAAAAGAACAATTGGTAGAAGCTATATTATATCAAGAGTTTCAATCCCTTATAGGTACGCTACAAACCAATAGCACAAGCAAAATACGGACTACATCCAAAACAGAGTTTCAATCCCTTATAGGTACGCTACAAACTATATCTTCTCGAGAAGATAAGAGGCTTCAAATTTTTAGTTTCAATCCCTTATAGGTACGCTACAAACGAGAACTATGCCTCCAGCCCTCTATATATAAATAGAGGTTTCAATCCCTTATAGGTACGCTACAAACGGAGGTTCCAAGAACTAAGGAGTGTTTCTATTTCTTGTTTCAATCCCTTATAGGTACGCTACAAACGATCCAATGCGGAGAAAAATGCCCCATTTGTGGACAAGTTTCAATCCCTTATAGGTACGCTACAAACCTTTTAGTCTAATCATCCAGAACAGTTGAATGTTCGTTTCAATCCCTTATAGGTACGCTACAAACTTCTAGCGGCGGTTATTTGGCAAAGGTTTCTAGCTCCGTTTCAATCCCTTATAGGTACGCTACAAACTACTTTTCATGTGCATAGCTTCCCGAGGGCGATATTTGTTTCAATCCCTTATAGGTACGCTACAAACTC
>JANXBZ010000019.1 GCA_025060475.1 Dictyoglomus sp.
ATCTTCCTCCTTATATTGGTGATAGTGAAAGAAATGATCCCCTTGGTGGTAGAGGAGTTAGAATTCTAAGTTATAATTTGACTTTCAATTAATAAGATTTTGGGGGGATTTATCCCCCCTTATTTTTTTTAACTCTAATTATAAAAGGTCTTATTTTGACCATACAAATGTTTTATAAATATAATTAAATTTAGCTTAATTTTTGATATAATATCATTAAAGATATTTTTAGGAGTATTAATAGTGTATAAAGTGGAATGGGATGAGGAAACAGGGGGAGTTAAATTAGTAAGTGCCTCAGATAATAATCTTCCTTCTCCACGACCTGTCTTCTATGAAGAATATTGGGATGATTTTTAAAGGATCAATAACTTGTAAGGAGAGAAAAAAATGAAACAATTGAGAAATGTTGGTTTAAATAGATACAACTCTATAGGATTAAAAGATAGGTGGTTAAAAGTATTTACGAGAGATACGGATTTATGGTTTAAGAAAAATAATTTAGGAAAGGCACAATATAAATCAATGTTGTTATGGTTAAGAGATTCTGAATTGATTGAAAAAAACAAATCTTCCTATTTAATTAGTGGATTAACAAAATTATTATTCCATAAAGATATTGATTCTGAATTATTTTGGGAAATTATTTGGATCAATCTTTTTTATAATTCGAAATTAGTCGCATCATACTTAAAAAATTTTGATTGGGGAAAAGTGTTAAATAAACAGGAAATAATAAATATTATAAAATATAATTATCCTCAATTATCTGAAATAACCATAAAAAATGCATACAATTCCCTTCTAAATACTTTTGAGAATACTCCATTAGGAAAAACATTAAAAATAGGAGTAATAGAAAAAGTTGGAAGAATGAGGATTGTTAAAAAGATAGGAACAAACGATATTCATCCTATTGCAGTTTTATACTCTCTTTATAGATATGCCATTTCTAAAAACAGATACAGACTTACAGTTTCAGAGTTTTATAGAGAAGATAATAAAGAGGGAGGACCTTATTTACTTTTTGGCATTTCTCGTGATGCCTTGGAGAATATTTTGCGTTATTTAAGTGATAAATTTAGAAAATACATCTATGTAGAAATAATAGCAGATTTGGATAATATAAGCCTTTTAGAAAGTACTAAGGACTATGTGGAGTTACTTAAGAGGTTAATATGGAAACAAAAGAAATTATAGGTATAAGTAAATACTCCTCTTTTGGACTGAGGAAAGAGTGGCTAAATGATTTTTTAAATAAAGGGGATGATTTTTTTGATAATAATTCTCTTGGACCTAAACAGCTATTAGCATTAAGATTTTATCTAAAAGATACAGAAATTTTAGAAAAAAATAGATCAAAAAATAGATTAAACTTCTTTTTTTATAATTTATTAATTTCCCTCTTAAATAGAAATTCTTATTTAGTTTGGTGTATATTATGGTGCAATTTGGTTTATAATTCAAATTTATTCAAATGGTGGTCAAATTTTTCTAAAGGGGTTTATAAAAAGAGTCAAATTGATACTTTTTTAGGCGATTTCTACGGGAAATTAAATAGATCTATAAAAAATGCTTCGTGTAGTCTTGTAGGAACTTTTGAGAGAACTCCTATTGGCAATGAGTTAAAACAAGGAATAGTTAAAAAAGAAGGTAGAGAAAGGATTGTTATAAAAGAAGGAGATCCTGAGTTAGATCCAATAGTAGTTTTGTATAATCTTTATAAGTTTGCAGAAAGGAATGATATCTACGAGTTTTCCATATATGAAATAGAAAACAGACCTCTTAGTCCTCAGAAGGTTTTTTGCACAGATTCAAAATATATAGAAAAACTTGTAATACCTTATGCTTATCAGAATGTTA
>JANXBZ010000020.1 GCA_025060475.1 Dictyoglomus sp.
AACATAAAGTTGGAAATAATAAAGAAATTTTTGAATTTAGTTTGTAGAGTACCTATAAGGGATTGAAACGTTTCTCTACTCAATTTATCTACTCAACTTATCTATTGTTTGTAGAGTACCTATAAGGGATTGAAACAAAGATTAGAAAAAGAACCAGTGATACTATATAGACCGTTTGTAGAGTACCTATAAGGGATTGAAACAATTTTAAAATAGTTCCCTTAGGGATAGTATTTTTAGCTCGTTTGTAGAGTACCTATAAGGGATTGAAACAGCAAAAGTTCCTGAAATCCAGTGAATGATGCAAGAAGGTTTGTAGAGTACCTATAAGGGATTGAAACTGTGTAGGGAAATATATATCTATTCGTCCCTTCCCTATGTTTGTAGAGTACCTATAAGGGATTGAAACATTTTTTTCCGACTTGTCTTGTAGCCTCTTCAAGGAGGTTTGTAGAGTACCTATAAGGGATTGAAACAGAAATCACACTAGAAGAAGCAAAATCTATCATATCGTTTGTAGAGTACCTATAAGGGATTGAAACGGAATCTCTTTTGAAGAGAATTCCTGTGCCTATTCCGTTTGTAGAGTACCTATAAGGGATTGAAACATTGTTCTAACATCTTTCCAAAATTGGGCCTTCTCTGTTTGTAGAGTACCTATAAGGGATTGAAACTGGTATAACGTCGTGAGTAAGTGTTGATCCTATGTAGTTTGTAGAGTACCTATAAGGGATTGAAACTGGTAATGATAATTCCCATCAATATCGTCTACAAAAAGTTTGTAGAGTACCTATAAGGGATTGAAACGGATATCATTCCAAGCTAGAAGGACTAGCTTGGAACTGTTTGTAGAGTACCTATAAGGGATTGAAACTGAAGTTAAACATGACGGCTCACTTACTTGCCAGTACGTTTGTAGAGTACCTATAAGGGATTGAAACCTTTTCTTTTCTTAAGTATCTCTAAAACAGTTTTAAGTTTGTAGAGTACCTATAAGGGATTGAAACCGTAAACTTGGTTTTTGTCCAGTTTTTCTTTCTTCAGTTTGTAGAGTACCTATAAGGGATTGAAACGAAGCCATATACCTCCTTCGAGTATAGGAAGCCCTTCGTTTGTAGAGTACCTATAAGGGATTGAAACAATAATTTCTAAATTAAGATTTTTTTAAAAAAAGAGAAGTTTGTAGAGTACCTATAAGGGATTGAAACTGCTAAACTTGTAATAGGCACAGGAATTCTCTTCAAAGTTTGTAGAGTACCTATAAGGGATTGAAACATTGTTCCCTGGTTATGACTTCTTTTCTGTAAATTGGTTTGTAGAGTACCTATAAGGGATTGAAACTATCGAAAGTATATGTTTAGAGAGCGTGCTGGGGCTGTTTGTAGAGTACCTATAAGGGATTGAAACGAAAATAAATCTTCTCACAAAAGAAAAAGAATTTTGGAAGTTTGTAGAGTACCTATAAGGGATTGAAACGCAAGTCTTAGGAGTTCCTCACAATAAAGAGTGGAAGGTTTGTAGAGTACCTATAAGGGATTGAAACGATGGGATTTAGATTATTACAAGATTTCAACAAGACAGTTTGTAGAGTACCTATAAGGGATTGAAACGTGCCAGAAACTAACTCTTTTAGAAAGTTCTAATTCCGTTTGTAGAGTACCTATAAGGGATTGAAACCTATTTCAATTGTGTCTTTGTAATCACTTTCATATAAAGTTTGTAGAGTACCTATAAGGGATTGAAACCATTTTTCGGAAAACTCGTAAAGTGGAAAAGTTAAAGTTTGTAGAGTACCTATAAGGGATTGAAACGATATCCTAAACCCCAATTTACGTCCATTCTG
>JANXBZ010000021.1 GCA_025060475.1 Dictyoglomus sp.
TTTTCTAGAATTTCTCCTAGCGCCGTTTGTAGCGTACCTATAAGGGATTGAAACATAACCTTAATATTCTTATCAATAACGATTTGCACTATGTTTGTAGCGTACCTATAAGGGATTGAAACAAAAAAGAAAGTAATCTTTGCATATTTTGCAAAGGGGTTTGTAGCGTACCTATAAGGGATTGAAACAGATTTTAAAAAAAGAGAAGTAATCTCCTTGCAAAGTTTGTAGCGTACCTATAAGGGATTGAAACATCAATTGTTCCCTGGTTATGACTTCTTTTTTGTAAGTTTGTAGCGTACCTATAAGGGATTGAAACTCCGAATTGCATATTTTGCAAAGATTACTTCTCTTCTGTTTGTAGCGTACCTATAAGGGATTGAAACAAGACTATGGATTTTTGGACGTCAATTATATTTATCCGTTTGTAGCGTACCTATAAGGGATTGAAACAAATAATTATTTTAAATTTACTGACCATACTAATATGGTTTGTAGCGTACCTATAAGGGATTGAAACGGAGATTACAGAATAGTCGGGCAGGGGGCTTCCCCCCTGTTTGTAGCGTACCTATAAGGGATTGAAACCGAGGTTAAGATTATTTTTCAGTGCAAAATTGAAAGGTTTGTAGCGTACCTATAAGGGATTGAAACCCTATTCTAATATCTTTCACTTGCTCTAAAAGTTTTGGTTTGTAGCGTACCTATAAGGGATTGAAACAATTAAAAGAGAATGACACTTTTAACAATTTAGTGGAGTTTGTAGCGTACCTATAAGGGATTGAAACTATTTCCTCAGTCTTCGACTTGATTTCCTCTAATTGGTTTGTAGCGTACCTATAAGGGATTGAAACATCTTTGCCTGAAGTGCATAGTCCCATGGGAAGTTTTCTGTTTGTAGCGTACCTATAAGGGATTGAAACGCTTCAGTAAATATATATCTTGACACATTACGAGGTCGTTTGTAGCGTACCTATAAGGGATTGAAACTTTCGAAAAAATATGAGAGGAGGTAGAGAAAGTGTAGTTTGTAGCGTACCTATAAGGGATTGAAACTCTTGCCTGCCCCTTTTATGTCTACTCTCTTTATGTCGTTTGTAGCGTACCTATAAGGGATTGAAACGTAAGAAAGCGTAAATAATTTTTCCTTTTTTCTTCGTTTGTAGCGTACCTATAAGGGATTGAAACCGTCATCCCAAAATCTTTTCTTCTCTTCGGCACTTAAGTTTGTAGCGTACCTATAAGGGATTGAAACTTTTGTCAGGAGTTATTCCATATTTTCTTACTGCGGTTTGTAGCGTACCTATAAGGGATTGAAACGTCTAGCTGTGGCTTCGTGTCCGACACAAGACACGAAGTTTGTAGCGTACCTATAAGGGATTGAAACTTCCATTTCAAAGACTTTATCCCATAGTCTTACTATTTGTTTGTAGCGTACCTATAAGGGATTGAAACTAATAAAACCCTTTTTCCTGTAATTCGTTCTCTATCGTTTGTAGCGTACCTATAAGGGATTGAAACGGAAAACCCTGGCTTCTCTTCTCTTCTTCTTTTTTGGTTTGTAGCGTACCTATAAGGGATTGAAACAAATTTTTTTTGTAAAAAGTCTTGACATGAAAAAAAGTTTGTAGCGTACCTATAAGGGATTGAAACAGATAGTAATAAATACCATCATCATACTCAGAATTTAGTTTGTAGCGTACCTATAAGGGATTGAAACTGCGAATGCACGGTCTTGAAATCGTATATATAAAGTTGTTTGTAGCGTACCTATAAGGGATTGAAACTTAAATAGTCATACTAAATATATCAAGATGGCGTTAGGAATAAAAGG
>JANXBZ010000022.1 GCA_025060475.1 Dictyoglomus sp.
TATTTTAAAGCTTTTTCTTCTCCTAAAAACCCCCCTAAATATCTCTGAAACATCTCAATAAGTACCTCAACTAAGCTCTGTCGCTTTTTTACAATTTCTTCTTGAGGTTTGTAAGAGAGCCAAAAGCTTATAATTAATACCAAAATACTTATAACCTGTAAGCTTAGAAGGGTATTTGTTACCTTAAACTCTCCTACTTCCAATATTACTCTTGGTCCAATTTCCTCCATTATTTTTTTTCCTTCCAGATCTTAAAGATCATAAACCATTGTCCCACCAAATATCCTAAAAGAAAAAGCAGAACTCCTAAAAGCTCTGCCTTGAGACTCATTAAAAATAAAATAATTAATACTATATATCTTCCTAACACATTACTTCTATACTTATTTATTCCATACCTTTTTATATTTTCTGCCAACCAACAAATAGAAATTATACTCCCAGAAAAACCAAAAGTCAAAGAAGAGATATAAGGATAAATAAGATAAAATCCCAATCCGATTAATAAAATAATTATTGCTATTTTTACATATTTATCGCAAGATTCTAAAGATGTCACGGAATCCCACCCAAATTCCCAAAGCAATTCCTGCAAGAAGAAAAACAGGAGAAGTATCAAAAATTTTATCAAGATAATATCCCAAAAATATTCCCACAAGAAGGGATGCTAAGACACTTGTTCCTAGAGAAAAGGCAATATTAAATATCTCCCAGGGAGATTTTGGTTTTTTCCTCATTTACTCTTTAATAATTCCTCTACTATCTTTTTAATTCTTTCACCTTCTGCTTTCCCTTTCAATTCTGACATTGCGAGCTTCATCACTTTCCCTAAATCCTTTATATCCTTTGCTTCTACTTCTTCTATTATTCTTTTTAAAATATCCTCTAAATCCTCATCAGATAATTGCTCTGGAAGATATCCTTCTAAAATTTTTAACTCCCTTTCTTCCTTCTCTGCAAGATCAAATCTTTCTCCCTTTTTATAAAGTTCAATAGCTTCCTTTCTCTTTTTTATCTCCTTATTTATTACATCTATCACATCTTCATCGGTCATTTCTTTCCCCTTTTCTCTTAGATCAATTTCTCTATATTTTATAGCGGAACGAAGAAAACTTAATACTTCTACTCTAAAGGAATCTTTATTTTTAACTGCATTAAGATAATCCTTTGTAATCTTTTCATATAGCATAAATTCTCCTCCTTATATAGTTATAAAGAACTCCTTTCTTAGGATTGAATAAAGCTTAGTATCCCAATAATTTCCCCTTATGAAAATATCTTCCCTCAAAATTCCTTCAAACTTCATTCCCACTTTTTGCATTACCCTTTCCGAGGCAATATTTTCAATAATACATCTTGCCTGTATTCTGTTTAAAAACATTTTCTCAAATCCAAATTTTATTATTTCCTTTACTGCTTCAGTCATTAATCCCCTTTTCCAGTATTTTCTTGATAGAACATATCCAATTTCTGCTTTAGAATTTTTTCTATCCCACCAAACATAACCACAAGTTCCAATTAATTTTCTATTCTCTTTAAATTCTATTCCCCAATCTCCATACCCTTCTCTTTCATACTTAATTAGCATAAATTCAATAAATCTTACAGAATCTTCAATGGATTTGTGAGGCTCCCAAGAAAGATATTTTGTTATTTCTTTATCCTTTGCATATTCAAAAAGATCCTCTGCATCGGAAAGAGAAATTTTTCTTAAAATAAGATGTGGAGTTTCTAATACAGGAAAGTTATCAAATATCCTCATTTATTACTTTCAGTATTCTTAGCCATCCATTTTTTGTATTTTCTGGATTA
>JANXBZ010000023.1 GCA_025060475.1 Dictyoglomus sp.
AGTTTGTAGCGTACCTATAAGGGATTGAAACATACCCTATCTTTTTCAAAAAGAAGATAGTATTTTTGTTTGTAGCGTACCTATAAGGGATTGAAACTATTTTCGATTTTCATTTTATCAACCTCCTTTCTTTGTTTGTAGCGTACCTATAAGGGATTGAAACAGTTTAAGAAGGGAATATGCCAGTCTGATGATATGAGTTTGTAGCGTACCTATAAGGGATTGAAACCCCAGTTTAACTGAAAGAATATATGTGTTCAAGGAAGTTTGTAGCGTACCTATAAGGGATTGAAACAGGATTTCACAATCTCCATGCTCTTCTATTTTCAAAGTTTGTAGCGTACCTATAAGGGATTGAAACAAAAAACAAAAGCTAGATAAAAACAAAGTATATATAAGTTTGTAGCGTACCTATAAGGGATTGAAACGGTCCTTCTCTAGGTCTCTGGTAATATTGATCAGGGGTTTGTAGCGTACCTATAAGGGATTGAAACTATTGCTTATTGGACTGGAAATAAGTGGGAGTTTATAGTTTGTAGCGTACCTATAAGGGATTGAAACAACAGAATAGCTTCTATTAGCTCGTCTTGTGTTATGATGTTTGTAGCGTACCTATAAGGGATTGAAACCCTTTTTCTCCTTGGGATTACCTTTCCCTTTCTCCGTTTGTAGCGTACCTATAAGGGATTGAAACAAATGTTTCTTTTTTGTCAAGACTTTTTTTTACAAAAAGTTTGTAGCGTACCTATAAGGGATTGAAACCTTACTTGCCAGTACGCAGCAGAAGTTACATCCTTTCCGTTTGTAGCGTACCTATAAGGGATTGAAACAGATTTTTAAAAAAAGAAAGTAATCTTTGCATAATATGTTTGTAGCGTACCTATAAGGGATTGAAACAATCCTTGGGATCTTCCCTTAACTTCTCCCAAAAATGTTTGTAGCGTACCTATAAGGGATTGAAACAAGAGCAGGAAGAAAAGCTCCTGAGGCTTCTCGAAAAGTTTGTAGCGTACCTATAAGGGATTGAAACCTACGATTGCTTCTCCTGTTCCGTATATTGTCCACCGTTTGTAGCGTACCTATAAGGGATTGAAACGAAGAGGAACTAAAGAAGAAAGGATTTTATTACAAAGTTTGTAGCGTACCTATAAGGGATTGAAACTTGGGCAGAACCTACCTATTCTTATGTTTTAGACACAGTTTGTAGCGTACCTATAAGGGATTGAAACCTATGTTCCAGTACGTAACTTGATCTCTGATTTTTTGTTTGTTTGTAGCGTACCTATAAGGGATTGAAACAGGACTGGGATTTCTCTTATTGGAGATCCAGTCCTGAGTTTGTAGCGTACCTATAAGGGATTGAAACAAGAGGAAGAATTGATCATGTTCAAAGACGCAAAGATAGTTTGTAGCGTACCTATAAGGGATTGAAACAATTTTTTGAGGCTTGGTCAGGCGAATTTTTAAAGCGTCCTATATCATTCGTTTCGCTTATTTCCTTGTTTTCTGGGTTTGTAGCGTACCTATAAGGGATTGAAACACCAGCTGTATTTTGAAAAGTTTCATAGAATCACCTCCGTTTGTAGCGTACCTATAAGGGATTGAAACGCCATTCATAGGTGCATCCATTGCTACAAAAGAGCCCTGTTTGTAGCGTACCTATAAGGGATTGAAACACTCCTTGATTTTTTTAATGAAATTCTTTTTGTTGGCGTTTGTAGCGTACCTATAAGGGATTGAAACTGCCCATTTTCGATTAGTTTACTAACAGTGCTTGGGGGTTTGTAGC
>JANXBZ010000024.1 GCA_025060475.1 Dictyoglomus sp.
CCAGGGGAATTTTGGCTTTTCATGCTAGGCTATCCTAGTAGAAAGTCATGATTATAATTTATAATTTAAGAAAAAAATAAAAAATTCCTACCTAAAATTGAGCAAAAAATAAAAAAGCTATCATATTTATAAAGATTTTCATTTATTTAGTAATCCCAATATCATATTATCTTTATTCAATTATTCAATTTTACAGTTCTTTAGTTCTTTTTCGGACAAAGCCTACGTGATTCGTCATTATGAAAAATATTAAACAAGCCCCTAATATAAAGGTTGTCAGAAAATCTGACAACATGGCTTGCAAAAAGGGTCCCCCTACCCCTTTTTGCAAGCCATAGAAGTAGATTTTAAAACAATAATCTATTTATCCACTTGAGTTTATCTAAATCAATATTCCACCACAGATTACCATGTTTATCTAAAACAATTTTACCCTCTATTTCATATTTCTCATTTTTTGCAATACAATATTCAAAATCATCAATATCATTCTTCCATAATTCCCTAACTCTCTTAGGTATATCACGAATATTATTGACACTTAGTTTTACTCTGATATTAGTGAATAACTTAACTAATTTCCATTGACTTTCTTTTTCTATTTCTACCTTTTCTATACCCCATGTTTCTACTTTTCTTCTTCCATACAAACTTTCTTCTAGTTCTATTAGAGTTTCTTCTGAAAGTTTTTGTAGTTGCTCTTCTTTTATGACAGGCTTGACATGATATTTTGATAACTCATCTATCGCTTCTCTCTTTTCTTTTACTTGTCTGATATCTAATATCTCTCCTCCTCCAGCTTCTATCCATAATGCTTGTAATAAAAACAATGGAATATATCCAGACAATATGATATGCCAATGCGAATGCCAATGATTACTACAATGATTACTATTGGTTGTTATCTCAAATTTCCATATACCCTTAAATATATCCCTTACTTTCATTCCACTTTCATATAGCTTATTTCCAAATCTCTTCTCAAATTTTCTCATTACATTAGTATGAAATTCATATCTCTTTCTTGCTTCCTCTTCTCCATCTGTTTCTCTTACTCTCTCTATGTATCTGCTTAATAATTCTTCTACTTTCTCTCTTAACTTCGGATATCTTTTTCTTCCCGATACTCTCAAATCCCCAAATCTTTTCTTAACTTCATATGCTCTTTTCACTGCTTCTTTTACACTTTCTCTTCCTCCTATCGTTAATGTCGCAAACACTAAGACATCTTTTATCCCCTTTACATACTCCTCTACTCTTCTGAATAATTTCCTACTCTCTCTCCATGCACAATATTCACATAATACAGATCCACAAGAAATAGGATGATATTTTATTCTTTCTTCCTCTTCTAACTGATATAATCCTATAATACCCTCTTTTCCACAATTACATCTTGACTTTACTCTTTTTTCTGCTCTTTCTCTTTTTTTTGTCTGAGATGTTGCCTGTATATCAAGTTGATACAACCCATTTTTTTCTAAAATTTTTTCAGATTTTTCTGAATTATCCGATATAACCGAACTATCTGAAATATTTGGATATTTTAAGAGGAGGGCAGGCCCTTCCAATAGCCTAGCATGAAGTGTTGAATCAGAGTAATTACCTGCCCCTAAAAAGTTTTCTACAATAAACTCTGTATCCCTTTGAGGTTATTTTTATGGAAATTCCAGGGGAATTTTGGCTTTTCATGCTAGGCTATCCTAGTAGAAAGTCATGATTATAATTTATAATTTAAGAAAAAAA
>JANXBZ010000025.1 GCA_025060475.1 Dictyoglomus sp.
AGTATAGACCCGTTTATGAAGGTTTCAATCCCTTATAGGTACGCTACAAACCTGAAACTCAATGGGGAGAAAAGGGCGCTGGAAGAGAAGTTTCAATCCCTTATAGGTACGCTACAAACGAAAAGGGAAAAGTAATCCCAAAGAGAAAAAGGAAAGGGTTTCAATCCCTTATAGGTACGCTACAAACGTTGAAAGCTTGAAATAATCTCTTGCAAAATCTTTCCGTTTCAATCCCTTATAGGTACGCTACAAACTAGGAAAAATGAAAGAAGAACTTGCCAAGAGATTGTGTTTCAATCCCTTATAGGTACGCTACAAACAGAGTTAAGAAAAATTGCAAGAAGAGAAAGAGATTGTTTCAATCCCTTATAGGTACGCTACAAACCTACTTTTTTATACCTGTTTGTCAATATCCCTTATGTGTTTCAATCCCTTATAGGTACGCTACAAACCCAGTTTCCTTTCACCATTTTTTGTTCGGATCAAGACTGTTTCAATCCCTTATAGGTACGCTACAAACTGAAAGACTGGATATCAGAAGAAGAGATATTGAAAAGTTTCAATCCCTTATAGGTACGCTACAAACATGTTTTAAGAGAGGATAATTTACCTACTGGAGAATTGTTTCAATCCCTTATAGGTACGCTACAAACAAAATCTATCAATTAATGACTAAAAAAGGAGAATTATAGTTTCAATCCCTTATAGGTACGCTACAAACTTGAAATACTTAAGAAAAGGAAAGTGATAAAAAGTTTGTTTCAATCCCTTATAGGTACGCTACAAACTCTTTTGTTTCTACAAATCCATTGTCAGTTTCTTCATAGTTTCAATCCCTTATAGGTACGCTACAAACAATCATAATATGAGTTATACTGGAGAACGAATTGAAAGTTTCAATCCCTTATAGGTACGCTACAAACTTCAATTTTAACTTTTGCTATTACACAATACTTTTGTTTCAATCCCTTATAGGTACGCTACAAACCTTTTTGAGAAAAGAACAATTTTTTATAATCATTTTTGTTTCAATCCCTTATAGGTACGCTACAAACTAGAAACAACAATACCAAATTCATTAATAAAATCATTGTTTCAATCCCTTATAGGTACGCTACAAACATAGCTTTTCCGCTTTTAACCCATCTATTTTCACAAGTTTCAATCCCTTATAGGTACGCTACAAACGATAAAGAATACAAGAACAGTAAGAATACACTATTTGTTTCAATCCCTTATAGGTACGCTACAAACACCACAACCTAATTATGTATTCAGAACACCATTACAAAGTTTCAATCCCTTATAGGTACGCTACAAACAAGGAACATCAGCCGAGATATGGGAAAGAGACACTGAAGTTTCAATCCCTTATAGGTACGCTACAAACTCACCACTAAAATAAAATATCTGCTCGTCGTCTTGGAGTTTCAATCCCTTATAGGTACGCTACAAACTCCTTCTTCCTGTTTAAGAGGGAGAACAAAAAAGAATAGTTTCAATCCCTTATAGGTACGCTACAAACAGCCTTGCCATAGCAACGTCTTCCAAGGAAGACGACAGTTTCAATCCCTTATAGGTACGCTACAAACAAAGAAGAGAAAATCTCCAAGAAGAGAAAGGGAAAGGTTTCAATCCCTTATAGGTACGCTACAAACGGATGGTGAAAGAAGAGTGAAAGAGAAAGAAGAGTTAGGTTTCAATC
>JANXBZ010000026.1 GCA_025060475.1 Dictyoglomus sp.
AATCTGTATAATAGTCAGAAAAATAAGAGAAATCAAAGTGTATATTTGTTTTAAATCCCACATAGTTCAGATCTAACCGTTATGAAACAATTATGAAAGAGAAAAAAATAAGCGTTTAAATCCCACATAGTTCAGATCTAACTGAGCTGTATCAAAAATTCTTACAAGTTTTTTCCCGTGTTTAAATCCCACATAGTTCAGATCTAACTATTTGGTTTCCTTCTAAAGAAGAAGCTAAGAAGTTGTTTAAATCCCACATAGTTCAGATCTAACTTTTTCAAATATGCTTTTGCATATTCAAGTTTATACGTTTAAATCCCACATAGTTCAGATCTAACGGAAAAAGAGATGATGGAACATACAAAAAAATTCTAGTTTAAATCCCACATAGTTCAGATCTAACTTTCAAGAGGTTTTGATTGTGCTTGAACTTGTTCTAGTTTAAATCCCACATAGTTCAGATCTAACTGAAAATAATGAACTAAGACTTGAACAACAAACCGAGTTTAAATCCCACATAGTTCAGATCTAACACAAAATCCCTTTGTTCCGGGCTTGGACTTCTCCAGTGTTTAAATCCCACATAGTTCAGATCTAACTAGTATCTCTTATTAATAACCATATTGCCACAAAAATGTTTAAATCCCACATAGTTCAGATCTAACTTATAAGTGGATATCCTTCTCCAAGCACCAAGTACAGTTTAAATCCCACATAGTTCAGATCTAACAAATGCAAAGGGCTTTCAAAATTTATCTAATCTTTTGTTTAAATCCCACATAGTTCAGATCTAACTTATCTCTTTTACAAAACAATTATGAATTCTTTGTAGTTTAAATCCCACATAGTTCAGATCTAACTTATTACTCGATATTCTCCTTTAATAATTCCTTCCTCGTTTAAATCCCACATAGTTCAGATCTAACATTAATTTTTTTGGATATTTTTTGTTTTTCATTACGAAGTTTAAATCCCACATAGTTCAGATCTAACCCAAAAGTTCCTAAATTGTTCTCCTCCCAAAAGTTAGTTTAAATCCCACATAGTTCAGATCTAACTTTTTCTTCACATATATGTTCCTTTAACCCTAAGATGTTTAAATCCCACATAGTTCAGATCTAACCTGACACTAATATCTTGAACCACCTCCCTTCTAATTCGTTTAAATCCCACATAGTTCAGATCTAACAATTGGTGCTTGGAGAAAAATAAGAATTTAAATAAGTTTAAATCCCACATAGTTCAGATCTAACCTCTTTGTCAATATCCCAAATGTTAAAGTTTTATTAGTTTAAATCCCACATAGTTCAGATCTAACATAAAAGCGTCATCGATAGGTTCTGCTTGTATTAGTTGTTTAAATCCCACATAGTTCAGATCTAACTCCTTTCTTTCTTTTTCCATTTTTTCTTCTATTTCTGTTTAAATCCCACATAGTTCAGATCTAACTTCTGCAGGAGAAAAGCTTCTGCAGAAAGCTTCTGCGTTTAAATCCCACATAGTTCAGATCTAACCTCATATAACTGTCTAATATTTTATATCTCTTAATACTAGAAAACATTTAGACTCCAAAGATTTTTAGAAAAAATTGAAAGTATTCATACTGAAATATCATTTTGCAGTAAACCCTTAATTATGTCTTT
>JANXBZ010000027.1 GCA_025060475.1 Dictyoglomus sp.
GAAACAATTTTGACCTTCCTATATCTTCATCTACTATCACAGTTTGTAGAGTACCTATAAGGGATTGAAACCTATTTGCAAAAGAATTTGAAAAAATAGAGAACATTCGTTTGTAGAGTACCTATAAGGGATTGAAACAATCTAAAACAAGTTCTTTTGCCCTGCGTGGTCCCCGTTTGTAGAGTACCTATAAGGGATTGAAACTATAGGGAAAAGTATTGACACATATAAAAAGGTAGGGTTTGTAGAGTACCTATAAGGGATTGAAACTACAAATGCTTAATGCAGTATATCCTCACGAAAATTTGTTTGTAGAGTACCTATAAGGGATTGAAACGATATAGGAATTTTGTTTCAAGAACGGTATACACAAGTTTGTAGAGTACCTATAAGGGATTGAAACAAATACAGTTGGTTGACGATTCTCATATCTCTTTTAAAGTTTGTAGAGTACCTATAAGGGATTGAAACAGAGAAATTATAGCTGGTCTAACTACTATGAATTTCTGGTTTGTAGAGTACCTATAAGGGATTGAAACTATACTTTTCTATTTTTTCCCAGATTTCCTTCATTGTGTTTGTAGAGTACCTATAAGGGATTGAAACATGCTTTGTCTCTTGAGGTTATCATTCTCTTTTATACGTTTGTAGAGTACCTATAAGGGATTGAAACAATCCTGCTTCTTCTATTTCTGCTTCCAGTGTTTTCGTTTGTAGAGTACCTATAAGGGATTGAAACTGGGTTCGATGTACCCAAAGTAAACAATCGAATCTTTGTTTGTAGAGTACCTATAAGGGATTGAAACGCTCAAGGGAAGAACAGACATCAAGCATTTTGATTAGTTTGTAGAGTACCTATAAGGGATTGAAACTTTCGAAGGGATAACCAAAATAAACTTCAACCAAGTGTTTGTAGAGTACCTATAAGGGATTGAAACAAATGTATGACTTTCTGAAAGAGATATGACTTTCGGGTTTGTAGAGTACCTATAAGGGATTGAAACCCTTTTTCTCCACCTTCCTCAAGATATATCTTGGCGCGTTTGTAGAGTACCTATAAGGGATTGAAACTCATCATACCCTTCAGCAAGCTAGCATTTATCTTAGGTTTGTAGAGTACCTATAAGGGATTGAAACAGCTCTTCTATTATTTTGTCAAATCTTTCATTTATTTCGTTTGTAGAGTACCTATAAGGGATTGAAACAGTTCTAAATATAACTTTCCTGCGGTTGTCTGACCTAGTTTGTAGAGTACCTATAAGGGATTGAAACTGGCTTTTTTGGCGTCTATATATACTTTCCCTATTCCTGTTTGTAGAGTACCTATAAGGGATTGAAACACAAAGTCTTTTGAAATTTTTTCTAACAATTTATTGGTTTGTAGAGTACCTATAAGGGATTGAAACCTGGAGAAATTCCAGTCCTGAGCAAGAAAATACTATAGTTTGTAGAGTACCTATAAGGGATTGAAACAGGTTAAGATATTCTACGATTTCAGGCTTAATCGAAGTTTGTAGAGTACCTATAAGGGATTGAAACAATTTTGCCCCT
>JANXBZ010000028.1 GCA_025060475.1 Dictyoglomus sp.
ATTGAAACGGATGATAACTTCTCAAATCTTTCACAACTAATATATTAGTTTGTAGAGTACCTATAAGGGATTGAAACCTCAAGAAAGGATAGTTTCTTTGTATGTACGTGATGAGGTTTGTAGAGTACCTATAAGGGATTGAAACGATGTATGGTGGCTTACTAACAGGATTGCGCAACTTAGTTTGTAGAGTACCTATAAGGGATTGAAACATTTTGGAGAAGCAATGACTCTTCTCTCACATATTCGTTTGTAGAGTACCTATAAGGGATTGAAACGCTCCAAACGGTAAAATTTATGGAATCCCTTACCATGTTTGTAGAGTACCTATAAGGGATTGAAACAGAACTTGGAAATTTGCCTCTTTTCCACCCCTGTTGCGTTTGTAGAGTACCTATAAGGGATTGAAACTCCCCAAGGAGAATATAACAACAGAAAAAAGGAAAAGTTTGTAGAGTACCTATAAGGGATTGAAACATTCTTTTCTCTCTTTTTCTGAATTCTTCTTTCCTCGTTTGTAGAGTACCTATAAGGGATTGAAACGAGAAAAGATCGATAGAGAGAAGAACTGGATTTTTAGTTTGTAGAGTACCTATAAGGGATTGAAACCAGTAGGGGAGACTTGGTATGTGCAAATAAAACCGAAGTTTGTAGAGTACCTATAAGGGATTGAAACTCTTTATAAGTGTAATGAAAAATGTCAGTATTTTTCTGTTTGTAGAGTACCTATAAGGGATTGAAACGAATATATACCTATTGAATTATTTTCTGAGGAGCAAGGTTTGTAGAGTACCTATAAGGGATTGAAACTGATATTGCAAAAAGGCTGTGGGCAAAGCTAACTCCGTTTGTAGAGTACCTATAAGGGATTGAAACAGATTAGTTTTGAACCAGCTCTTAAGAGACTCACGCGTTTGTAGAGTACCTATAAGGGATTGAAACTGTAAAGAGAAAAATTGACTTGACTTCTGATAAAAAGTTTGTAGAGTACCTATAAGGGATTGAAACTTCCAAGAGCCTTTGCGATATAATTCCATGCAGGTATGGTTTGTAGAGTACCTATAAAGGATTGAAACGGGCTAAGGAACTCCTGAAGAAAACAGAACAAAGGCGTTTGTAGAGTACCTATAAGGGATTGAAACTGGAAAGTTCCTGGATAAAGTAGATAGCTCCTAGAACGTTTGTAGAGTACCTATAAGGGATTGAAACCTGTAATTTCTTCGCCATCTTTGTAATTTCCCTTGATGTTTGTAGAGTACCTATAAGGGATTGAAACCATCTAATAACTCTTTAGTTATCAATAATTTAAACATGTTTGTAGAGTACCTATAAGGGATTGAAACATTTCTTAACCAC
>JANXBZ010000029.1 GCA_025060475.1 Dictyoglomus sp.
CTTTTATTCCTAACGCCATCTTGATATATTTAGTATGACTATTTAAGTTTCAATCCCTTATAGGTACGCTACAAACTATTAGAAGAAGAATTGAGAAAAAACAACATCTTCCTGTTTCAATCCCTTATAGGTACGCTACAAACATATCGCTTCCTGCTCCATATCCATAGAGCACATTAGCAGTTTCAATCCCTTATAGGTACGCTACAAACCAAAAACTTAGGAAAGGAGCGTGAGAGAATGAGAAGGTTTCAATCCCTTATAGGTACGCTACAAACCTTACTCGTCCACTATGTTTTAGATAATTATAATCTAGTTTCAATCCCTTATAGGTACGCTACAAACGCAAGAAAATAGTATATACAGAGTTACTCTTGATGAAGTTTCAATCCCTTATAGGTACGCTACAAACAGGATTTGGAGATTGAATACAGATTCATACAAGATAGGTTTCAATCCCTTATAGGTACGCTACAAACGCATATCTGAATTCAGAAGAAGATTTCGAAGAAATAGTTTCAATCCCTTATAGGTACGCTACAAACTACGAATTCCATACACATATAGATCCCCTTTCTTTTGTTTCAATCCCTTATAGGTACGCTACAAACGAGTTCTATGTTTTCGAAGCTAGAAACATGTTTTTCAGTTTCAATCCCTTATAGGTACGCTACAAACTGAAACTAAAATCAAAAATTATCTCGCCCCTCGAGGCTAGTTTCAATCCCTTATAGGTACGCTACAAACTATTACTTAGACTATCCGCTATCTTTTTCAAATATCGTTTCAATCCCTTATAGGTACGCTACAAACGAGACTGGAAAGGCAAGTAAAATTGTAGGAAGAAAACGGTTTCAATCCTTTATAGGTACGCTACAAACAAATATCCATGGATGCAGAAAAAACAGCAAGAGACAAGTTTCAATCCCTTATAGGTACGCTACAAACGAATAGTCAGGCAGGGGAAAGTCCACTGCCTATATGGAGTTTCAATCCCTTATAGGTACGCTACAAACATCAGGACTTGCATTAAGTGCGGATATGAAGAAAAGAGTTTCAATCCCTTATAGGTACGCTACAAACTCTTTCCCCTGAAGAGCTTGCGGAAATCGAAAGATAGTTTCAATCCCTTATAGGTACGCTACAAACCTACTTCTTCTAAGTCGGGATACTGGTCCTTGTAGTCGTTTCAATCCCTTATAGGTACGCTACAAACAAAGAAAGGAGGTTAAATAAAATGAAAATTGAGAACAGTTTCAATCCCTTATAGGTACGCTACAAAAATACATATTTTTCGAGGATTTTTTTAGATTGGTAAGGTTTCAATACC
>JANXBZ010000030.1 GCA_025060475.1 Dictyoglomus sp.
GACAGCCCTGAGGAAAGAAAGGTTAATTCGTTTGTAGAGTACCTATAAGGGATTGAAACAAAAATTTTCTAACTTCTTCCCAGCTTTGAAAATTTAGGTTTGTAGAGTACCTATAAGGGATTGAAACGCTTTTGGTTTTCGAATTTACAAAAGATTTCATATGAGGTTTGTAGAGTACCTATAAGGGATTGAAACGGGCTCTATGAAGTTAAACACGATGGCTCCCTAACTTGTTTGTAGAGTACCTATAAGGGATTGAAACAAAGATAGCCGTTGAGCCTTATCCCTTCTATAGTCTCGTTTGTAGAGTACCTATAAGGGATTGAAACTGGAAGCGAAAGAGGGCACTTTGTTATTGCAGGCAGGGTTTGTAGAGTACCTATAAGGGATTGAAACGATATTTTCTATACTTCTTTCTAGTTCTATAAGGGGGTTTGTAGAGTACCTATAAGGGATTGAAACAGGTATCTCCAGAACTAGAAAGGTTCTGGAAAAAGAGTTTGTAGAGTACCTATAAGGGATTGAAACTTTTTGCTTGGTAAATCTTAAGTAAGAATTGTATTACCGTTTGTAGAGTACCTATAAGGGATTGAAACCTTCTCTTCTGATATACAATTCGTTCTTATCAAGTTTGTTTGTAGAGTACCTATAAGGGATTGAAACAGAATGTTTTTCTCAATTAATGGCTTCAATATTTGGGTTTGTAGAGTACCTATAAGGGATTGAAACTTTCATTTTTGATATCTCCAAATAATTGAGTAAAGAAGTTTGTAGAGTACCTATAAGGGATTGAAACGAAGGATTGACATACAAGATTGTTCCATCACGCACACAGTTTGTAGAGTACCTATAAGGGATTGAAACATTTTGGGAGTAACTCTCTTAACATACCTCTCCTCGTTTGTAGAGTACCTATAAGGGATTGAAACTGATTTTTCTTTTCTTAAGTATCTCTAAAACAGTTTTGTTTGTAGAGTACCTATAAGGGATTGAAACTTCTCAGAATGAATTTTTAAAAGTCATTGGGAGTATAGATTTGTAGAGTACCTATAAGGGATTGAAACATTTCTACCTTCTCCCCCGTCTGGAGGAGAACAAGAAGTTTGTAGAGTACCTATAATGGATTGAAATTCTAAAAAAAGAAGAGAGGGCTTTTTACCCTCTCTTCGTTTGTAGAGTACCTATAAGGGATTGAAACAAGAATATATATAAAGAAAAATCAAGGGCTAAAGGAGAAATTATATG
>JANXBZ010000031.1 GCA_025060475.1 Dictyoglomus sp.
GGCATTAAACTGTTTGTAGAGTACCTATAAGGGATTGAAACTTCCCTCTACCTCCTGTTTTTAATCCGATATCCGATAGTTTGTAGAGTACCTATAAGGGATTGAAACTTGAT
Source organism: Dictyoglomus sp. (assembly GCA_025060475.1). Classification (NCBI taxonomy): domain Bacteria; kingdom Pseudomonadati; phylum Dictyoglomota; class Dictyoglomia; order Dictyoglomales; family Dictyoglomaceae; genus Dictyoglomus; species Dictyoglomus sp. The sequence continues at coordinate 114 of JANXBZ010000031.1, forward strand.
TTTTCTCTGTATTCTCTTTCTTCCATTCGAGGTTTGTAGAGTACCTATAAGGGATTGAAACTGGTTATGAACTTATTGCAAATTATGAAGAAACTTGGTTTGTAGAGTACCTATAAGGGATTGAAACTTTCTAAATTCTTGCAACTCCCCTCTTTCAAATCGGTTTGTAGAGTACCTATAAGGGATTGAAACCATTGTTAGCGCTCCAATCATCGCCATCCATGCCGTGGTTTGTAGAGTACCTATAAGGGATTGAAACGAAGAATAAATAGATATCCACCCACCTCTGTTTTTAACGTTTGTAGAGTACCTATAAGGGATTGAAACTATGTATATCCCCTTGAATATGATATAATAGCAAAAGAAGGAGGTTGATAATATGTTAATTAAAAACATTAACTGGATATTTACTGAGAATTTAATTGTCCCCCCAAAAGAGGAGTGGATGAAAGTTGGATATATTAAACTTGATAAATACAATGAGTATGAAGAGGGAAAATATATTGTAGACATATTTTTGGGGATGGAAAAAATTACCCCGCAATCTCTTGAAGTATATAATCCAACGCCATTTGATTTGAATATTTTATTATCAAGAACATTGCGCAAAAATCTTGTTATTCCAAGCTTTTCCGTGGTAGGAGTTAATATACCTTCTGAATATCAGAAGATATATATGGAAATAACTTTTACTTATCCAAAGGTTATTCTTTTGAAACCTATCGAAATCTATATAAATAATTTTCCTATCCCATCTTATTCAATAAACTATGGAAATACAAAAAAGTGGTATAAAAAATATGAATTAAGTAATGGAAATATAAGATTCGATACAAAAGACTACGTAAAAGAAGTAGATATTAGTCTTGTAGGTGGTGGAGCAAGTATATCTTTTGTAGATTATGCAGGAAACACAGGAGATTATATTACACTTGCAGGAGATATGATATATAACTTCTTTGTGTCAGTTTCAGAAATTAATGTAAATTTGGAGGAAAATGCACAAGGAGAGGTGGTGGTGTGGTATTAATTATGCT
>JANXBZ010000032.1 GCA_025060475.1 Dictyoglomus sp.
CAAGAAATATAGAAGCAAATTCTTGCAGGTTTGTAGCGTACCTATAAGGGATTGAAACCTACATATACTTTATTTTTATCTAACTTTTCTTTCTTGTTTGTAGCGTACCTATAAGGGATTGAAACAAAGACAAAATAGGTGAAGAATTAGGAGATTTGAAGTTTGTAGCGTACCTATAAGGGATTGAAACCTTCTCTTGCTACATATAATTTATTTTTGTCTAAGCGAGTTTGTAGCGTACCTATAAGGGATTGAAACAGATACCAGCCTCTCGTGCAGGGGAATTACTCGATCTAGTTTGTAGCGTACCTATAAGGGATTGAAACCTTCTTTTTTCTCTTTCTCTTTTTTTATCCCTTTGCAGTTTGTAGCGTACCTATAAGGGATTGAAACTCCTGGTATAATATTGCTTCTATCAGTTGTTCCTTGTTTGTAGCGTACCTATAAGGGCTTGAAACCAAGAGAGGAAGCGCTCGGCTTCCTAGATGAGATTAGTTTGTAGCGTACCTATAAGGGATTGAAACAGAGTGCTGAGGTCTTTTATAATTCCTTGTCTGTATAAGTTTGTAGCGTACCTATAAGGGATTGAAACTTGAAATGTTCTCGATCTCTATTTTCGTTTTATATTGTTTGTAGCGTACCTATAAGGGATTGAAACGGACTGGATTTTCTCCAATAAGAGAAATCCCAGTCCTGTTTGTAGCGTACCTATAAGGGATTGAAACACTTCTTTTTCCTGCAGAAGCTTTCTGCAGAAGTTTTGTTTGTAGCGTACCTATAAGGGATTGAAACTTTAGCCCCTCGAGGCTATAGCTTCAGAGGGGAGGATGTTTGTAGCGTACCTATAAGGGATTGAAACGGTTTTTCCTGGCTTCTCTTCTTTTTTTCTCTTTCTGTTTGTAGCGTACCTATAAGGGATTGAAACATATGTTTTTCAAATAATTTCATTATAATCTTATCTGTTTGTAGCGTACCTATAAGGGATTGAAACAGAAGAAATTGGTCATGTTCAAATACACATAGATATCGTTTGTAGCGTACCTATAAGGGATTGAAACGTAAATAGTCATACTAAATATATCAAGATGGCGTTAGGAATAAAAGGTTCTGCAATTCAAGAACAATCTTCAACTTTA
>JANXBZ010000033.1 GCA_025060475.1 Dictyoglomus sp.
ATAAAATTCCTAAGGTTTTCGGTGCCCAACCATTAGAGCATATATACATAACTCCGAGACTAAACCAGCTATTTGAGAAGGCAGAAAAAGAAGCAGAACATCTTAAGGATGAATATATAAGTGTAGAGCATCTTCTTATTGCTTTATTTGACGTAGGAGGACCTGCTCTTGATGTAATCCGTAAGCAGGCTATAACTCGTCAGAAAGTACTTGATGCGATGAGAGCAATAAGAGGAGTCCATCAAATAACAGATCCTAATCCTGAGGACAAGTATCAAGCATTAGTTCGTTACGGAAAGAACTTAACAGAGCTTGCGAAAAAAGGCAAACTTGATCCTGTTATTGGTAGAGACGATGAAATAAGAAGGGTAATCCAAGTTCTAAGTAGAAGAACAAAGAATAATCCAGTTCTTATAGGAGATCCCGGAGTTGGTAAAACAGCTATCGTAGAGGGACTTGCTCAAAGAATAGTAGCAGGAGATGTTCCAGAAACATTGAAAGATAAAGAAATAGTCGCATTAGATATAGGTGCTTTGCTTGCTGGAGCAAAATACAGAGGAGAGTTTGAGGAAAGACTTAAAGCTGTTCTTAAAGAGATTATTCAATCAGAAGGTAAAATCATCAAATATGTTAAAACCAGCGCTTGCTCGTGGAGAGCTTCGCTGTATCGGTGCAACTACTGTAAATGAGTATCGTAAATATATAGAAAAAGATCCTGCCTTAGAAAGAAGATTTCAGCCTATTCTTGTTAAAGAACCTTCGGTTGAAGAAACTATATCAATTTTAAGAGGACTTAAAGAAAGATATGAGGTGCATCATGGAGTAAAAATAAAAGATTCAGCATTAGTGGCTGCAGCTGTGCTTTCTAACAGATATATTACTGATAGATTCTTACCAGACAAAGCAATAGATCTTATTGATGAAGCTGCAGCTAAACTCAGGATGGAGATAGACAGCATGCCTATTGAGCTTGATGAGATAGAAAGGAAACTAAGACAACTTGAGATTGAACGTCAAGCCTTAAATAAAGAGCCTACTGAAGATGCGAAAGAAAAAATAGAAAAGATAACTCAAGAGATTAATGAACTACTTACAAAAAAGGAGGAGCTTAACAGAC
>JANXBZ010000034.1 GCA_025060475.1 Dictyoglomus sp.
CATATAATTTCTCCTTTAGCCCTTGATTTTTCTTTATATATATTCTTGTTTCAATCCCTTATAGGTACTCTACAAACCTCTGGAAAAGTATTCCCCAGTTCAGCTAGAAACTCGGTTTCAATTCCTTATAGGTACTCTACAAACTTGATTTTAGCCTTTTTCTAAAATAACAAACATTCTGTTTCAATCCCTTATAGGTACTCTACAAACGATGCAAGAAGATAATGAAATCCTTTTATTTGTGATGCGTTTCAATCCCTTATAGGTACTCTACAAACCCCTTATCATGTATTCAAAGGTAATAAACCTCTATCAGTTTCAATCCCTTATAGGTACTCTACAAACGCTAATAATAATTATATCGAGCTTGCTCATACTCCATTGTTTCAATCCCTTATAGGTACTCTACAAACCTTTCGGCACAAAAATACTGATCCCTTCTATGAAACAAGTTTCAATCCCTTATAGGTACTCTACAAACATTGGGATGATTTCGTAAAAGAATATAGATATGAACGTTTCAATCCCTTATAGGTACTCTACAAACGCGGTATTTTTGCTCCTCCAGAATTTGTAGATAGGAGTTTCAATCCCTTATAGGTACTCTACAAACCTTGTAGATAGGGAATTCCAGAGATTGCTCCTTTCCGTTTCAATCCCTTATAGGTACTCTACAAACCTGACCTGAATTGGCAAACTATTGTGCCAACTTTGCGGTTTCAATCCCTTATAGGTACTCTACAAACGGGATAGAAGAACTTCTATCCCTTTATAACAACGCAGTTTCAATCCCTTATAGGTACTCTACAAACTTTTTATCGAAATAGATGGATACAAGCTACAAAGCCTTGGTTTCAATCCCTTATAGGTACTCTACAAACTTATTCTCTTAACTGCTTTTTGGTTGTGCAAAACTTGTTTCAATCCCTTATAGGTACTCTACAAACATTTTGCAGAATGGACGTAAATTGGGGTTTAGGATATCGTTTCAATCCCTTATAGGTACTCTACAAACTTTAACTTTTCCA
>JANXBZ010000035.1 GCA_025060475.1 Dictyoglomus sp.
GAATCATCGTTAGAGCCATTATCTATTAAAACCATATCATAATTAGAATAATCAGTTTGATATACAGATTCTAAACACTCTATTGTATCCTGCCAACCGTTGTAATTTAGGATAATTATTGAAACTTTTTTCATTTCAATAAATCAAATACTAATTTCACTTTTGTTAGTTGCATTAATTTTCATATTCTTTTATTTTCAAAACCATTTATTTTTTGAAAAATTATAATCTTCAAATAGAAAATACTATTTTCTCATGACAGCCTAGGATTACTGATATCCTGCCTTTTTTAGATCTTCTAGGCTAAAATTAAGTGATATATTGTTAATAAATCCTTTAAAATACCTATTTAACTCAAAGTTTGGGATAAATCTTAAAATTTTGAAATTTGGATTAGGAAATAAATCTATAATATTCTTTCTACAGAAAAATCTTAAATGAGTTTTATCTAAAATACCTTGTTCTTCATACTTAAAATTTTTATCGATAATAATTCTTTTCAATACACTATAATGCCCAACATTAGGTAAGCTTATTATAAGAAATCCTTTTGGTCTCAAACAAAAAATTATCTTATCTATAGTTCTCCATGGATCATAAAGATGCTCAAGAACATCTGCACAAATTATTATATCAAAATATTCTTCGAAAAAAGATAGATCTATACTTTCTATATCTCCAATTATGAATTTATCTATCTTAGGATGAGTTTGATTACTATTTGGAAGTTGTATAAGATCGACACCTACAACTTCTTTTGCTAAACCTAACTCTTTTAATTTAATTAGAGTATTTCCTTCTCCTGCTCCAATCTCAAGAACTTTAGCATTATTTATAGGCGGAAATAGTTTTATAATATCCCATCTAATTCCAGAAAAATAGCCTTTATCTTTTTCCTCATAAAATTTCAAACATTTCTCAGTCTTCCCCATTTTTTATCCTTCTCAGAAAGAATTATCTCATCTATTTCCTCAAGAGGCCATTTTATACCTATATCTGGATCGTTCCAGATTATTCC
>JANXBZ010000036.1 GCA_025060475.1 Dictyoglomus sp.
TAATAAGTCCTACTATGAGATGTAATTTAAACTGTATAGGTTGTTACGCAGGGAATTACACAAGAGATGATGATCTTCCATATGAAACTGTGGAGAGAATAATAAGAGAAGGAGAAGAAATAGGTTGCTATCTTTACACTATTCTTGGAGGAGAACCCTTCTTATATCCTAAACTCTTGGACATTATTAATAACCATCCTAATTCTGCCTTTCAGATATTCACCAACGGAGCTCTTTTAGATGAGAAAAAGATTGAAAGATTCTGGAAAACTAAAAACGTTATTCCTGTTCTTTCCTTGGAAGGAGACGAGAAAGAAACAGATAAAAGAAGAGGAAAAGGAGTATTTAAAAGATTGGTTGAAGTCATGGATATGCTGAAGAAAGAAGGAATTCCTTTTGGTTACTCAATAACGTTAACAAGAGAGAACTTTTCTTCAGTAACAAGACCTGAATTTTATCAATGGCTTGCTGAGAAAGGAGCCTTCTTTGGATGGACTTTTCTCTACATGCCTGTAGGAAGAGATGATGATCCAAATCTTATGCCTACTCCTGAGCAGAGAGCAGAATATGGAAAGTTCATAAGAAAAATAAGAGGAAATCTTCCAATATATCCTATGGATTTCTGGAATGATGCTCCCTATGTAGGAGGATGTATTGCAGGAGGAAGAAGATATATTCATATAAACCACAAAGGTGATGTAGAACCTTGCATCTTTGTTCACTTTGCAGTGGACAATATAAAAGAGAAAAGTCTTATTGATGTTTTGAGATCTCCTTTCTTTAAAGAGATAAGAAAGAGACAACCTTTCCATGAAAATCTTCTTCTTCCATGTATGATCATAGACTCACCATGGATATTAAGAGAGGTTGTAGAAAAGCATGGAGCCTATCCTACTCATCCTGGTGCTGATGATATACTATATAAGTTTAGAAAGGAAATAGAAAGGTATGCAGAAGAAGTAAGAAGAGTTTTAAATCCTGTCTGGATTGAAGAGTTTGGTGGAAAAGCACCT
>JANXBZ010000037.1 GCA_025060475.1 Dictyoglomus sp.
GAATATGCTTCTGTTTCCTATACTTGGATTGTTGGAGCAACTTTAAAGCCCGTTACTGGTTTAGAACTTTATGGAGAATATAGAGGAGATAATAAGTATAAAGTATCTGCAAAAGTAACTACTATACCAAATGTAACAGTAAAAGGAGAATATTCTTATAAAGCTTCAGAGCAAAAAGGAACATTCTATGCTTGGGTAAAACTTACCCAATCTCTACCTGTTGGTTCCTTAACAGTATGGAGTGGATATAGGACTTCTGACAATAAGTTTGCAGGATATGCAAGGCTTAGTACTCCTGTAGGACCAGCAACAAATGTATTACTAGCTCATTATAATACTGGCGGAGCAAATGATGGATTTATGACTAATCCAAATGATCAATTCACATTAGAAAATACTCTCTCTGTTTCCTTCTAAAATATACTAGGAATCAAAGCCCCCCAAATTTGGGGGGCTTTTTTATTTATTATGCTTGAAAAGATTATTCCCCAATTAAAGGAATTAAAAATTGGTATTATTTATATTTTTGGCTCCTCAGTTCTGGGAACGGAAAGGGAGGATAGTGATATAGATATTGGCGTAGTTTTTCTTGATCCTAATATTTTGGAGAATTCTTTAGAAATTTACAATCAGCTTTATGAAATTCTTTCTCCTCTTTTTCCTGAGAAAGAATTGGATATTGTTTTTTTAGATAAAGCTCCATTAACTCTAAAATTTGAAGTGGTAAGTACTGGAAGAATATTGTATACTTTTTCCGAGGATTTTTCTGCAAATTACAAAGAGAAAATTGTTAAAGAGTATATAGATTTTAAACCTTTATTGGAGGAGCAGGATAAAGCATTACTGGAGAGGATATGAAAAAAATTCCTCTAAATAAAGAGGTCCTTCTTTCAAGGATAAGAGAGATTGAAAAGGATATTAATAGGCTTTTAAAGTTTAAGAAAATCCCCCTGGAAGAGTTTGAAAAAG
>JANXBZ010000038.1 GCA_025060475.1 Dictyoglomus sp.
TTAGATCTGAACTATGTGGGATTTAAACAACCTTAAGAATGCTTCTCTCCCAAATCGATCTCTTGTTAGATCTGAACTATGTGGGATTTAAACCAATTCGGAGAGAAGATCCAATTTCGTTTTCTCTAAGTTAGATCTGAACTATGTGGGATTTAAACAATGCAATTAGCAATTCAAAAGTTCTTGACTTAGTAGGTTAGATCTGAACTATGTGGGATTTAAACATACATCCTGTTTTGCAAGTTCATGTATTATTGCTGGTTAGATCTGAACTATGTGGGATTTAAACCCGAAGAGGTGGTTGAAGTTAGTGCATCCTTTAATTGTTAGATCTGAACTATGTGGGATTTAAACAGAGCTAAAAGGGCTTTTTTTGCTCTTAGGGTTTTCAGTTAGATCTGAACTATGTGGGATTTAAACGCTTTTGTTGAGTAATATTTGTTGTTGCCCCTGTTTGTTAGATCTGAACTATGTGGGATTTAAACCTTGGAAAAGGCTGAAAAAAGATATGAAAGCTTAGAGGTTAGATCTGAACTATGTGGGATTTAAACCTGTTTTTAACTGCAAAAACTTTATCAGTATATGTGTTAGATCTGAACTATGTGGGATTTAAACAGAATGGTTATTAATAACCATATAATTCAAAAATTAGTTAGATCTGAACTATGTGGGATTTAAACACAATTTTATTTCCATCAAAAACAAGTCCTACTGAAGTTAGATCTGAACTATGTGGGATTTAAACATTTTAATTTTAGCAAACTTCTTTTTTAGTGTCAATACGTTAGATCTGAACTATGTGGGATTTAAACTGTCGTTTTCTTCCCATTTTCTTAAAAAGTCTATGAAGTTAGATCTGAACTATGTGGGATTTAAAACAAATATACACTTTGATTTCTCTTATTTTTCTGACTATTATACAGATT
>JANXBZ010000039.1 GCA_025060475.1 Dictyoglomus sp.
TATTCAAATAAGTTTCAATCCCTTATAGGTACTCTACAAACTTGATCTAGGAGAAGAAGGAGAATTTGTCTTAGAAGAGTTTCAATCCCTTATAGGTACTCTACAAACAAACTAACTAACGAAGGGAAAAAACTTCTGTACTACTGTTTCAATCCCTTATAGGTACTCTACAAACGAGGGTAAAAAGTCCTCTCTTCTTTTTTTTAGGTGGGTTTCAATCCCTTATAGGTACTCTACAAACATGGAAAAGTGGAGAGAAAGAAAGGTAGTAAACTTTCTTAGTTTCAATCCCTTATAGGTACGCTACAAACTAAAGAAAGCAGAGCTATAAGCAAAAAAGAAGAGAAGGTTTCAATCCCTTATAGGTACGCTACAAACCCCGCTATAGGTTTAAAAATGGGGAGGTGGACACTCAGTTTCAATCCCTTATAGGTACGCTACAAACTTGGAATGATACCCTGGCTTTCCAGCCAGGGCATCGTTTCAATCCCTTATAGGTACGCTACAAACAAGATCTTTTAACGCTTCTTCAAATATTGAAGCCATGTTTCAATCCCTTATAGGTACGCTACAAACGTTTTTTCAAAAATCTCATAAGTAAAAGGAATTTCCAGTTTCAATCCCTTATAGGTACGCTACAAACCGGGAAAAAACTTGTAAGAATTTTTGATACAGCTCAGTTTCAATCCCTTATAGGTACGCTACAAACTATAGAAATAAAGCCTAAACATGCCGTTTCTGAGGGGGTTTCAATCCCTTATAGGTACGCTACAAACAGAGATAGAGGAGATGTTTGAAAATTTCCAAAAAAGGTGTTTCAATCCCTTATAGGTACGCTACAAACATATGATTGAATTTAGAATTGACATGAAAGGTAAAAGTTTCAATCCCTTATAGGTACGCTACAAACGAAATTCTGTTAAA
>JANXBZ010000040.1 GCA_025060475.1 Dictyoglomus sp.
GGATTGAAACGGATAGATTTTATCAAGGTATTTGACCACTACGAATAGTTTGTAGCGTACCTATAAGGGATTGAAACGATTTGTTGTTGAAAAGTATAACGAACCATCTGAAAGTTTGTAGCGTACCTATAAGGGATTGAAACTTTTTGTCCATTTTTTCTCTTTTCAAAAGTTTTTTAGCGTTTGTAGCGTACCTATAAGGGATTGAAACTGCTTAAGCATGTTAAGAAATTCCATGCCCTTACCTTGTTTGTAGCGTACCTATAAGGGATTGAAACATAGTTTTTCCATTTCACTAATTGTTAGTATTTTCCCGTTTGTAGCGTACCTATAAGGGATTGAAACAGAAATTTGGAAAACTGGGAAACTGAGAAAACTGGAAAGTTTGTAGCGTACCTATAAGGGATTGAAACCCAATCTTCAGAATGTGCAAGGAGAAGATTTTAGAAAGTTTGTAGCGTACCTATAAGGGATTGAAACTGTTTTAACTTTCTTTGTTAATCTCAGCGATAATATGTTTGTAGCGTACCTATAAGGGATTGAAACTACCACAAAAAGAAAATCTCAAGCAAAAACTCATAAGTTTGTAGCGTACCTATAAGGGATTGAAACCTCTTGATGAATTTAAAAAAGAGTTCGAGCATCTCCTCTCGTTTGTAGCGTACCTATAAGGGATTGAAACAAAATGTAAAATTTGTTAGCTTCAGTAAATATATATCTGTTTGTAGCGTACCTATAAGGGATTGAAACCATTCGCAAGTTCGAATGTAGCCACAATCCCATTCTGTTTGTAGCGTACCTATAAGGGATTGAAACCTTACCAAGCTCACAAAAGCCTCGAAAAAGAAGGAAGTTTGTAGCGTACCTATAAGGGATTGAAACTGTTCTCAATTTTC
>JANXBZ010000041.1 GCA_025060475.1 Dictyoglomus sp.
CCTTTTATTCCTAACGCCATCTTGATATATTTAGTATGACTATTTAAGTTTCAATCCCTTATAGGTACGCTACAAACGGGCTTGAGCCCATAGTTAGGGCTTGGCTCTATTCCTGTTTCAATCCCTTATAGGTACGCTACAAACTATTACATCTCCAAAATTAACTGTCAAAGAACTTTAGTTTCAATCCCTTATAGGTACGCTACAAACCCCGAATTGACGTATGGTTCCTTACAGCAAGTTGATCTGTTTCAATCCCTTATAGGTACGCTACAAACGAGATACCTTAAAAGAGATATGAGAATCGTCAACCAACGTTTCAATCCCTTATAGGTACGCTACAAACTGAGAGGAAGAAGAGATATGCAAATTTTGCGAGGTACTGGCGATTGGTAAAATATGGTGTAGGACCTATTTCAATCCCTTATAGGTACGCTACAAACGATTTATCTTTTTCTTCTTATGCATACGGTACTATAGTTTCAATCCCTTATAGGTACGCTACAAACCAGAATACAAGGAAAAATTTACAGAATATCCAAGATGTTTCAATCCCTTATAGGTACGCTACAAACATAGTATGCAAGGAAAGATTCTTTCTCTGCAAATCGCGTTTCAATCCCTTATAGGTACGCTACAAACAGAATGGTAAAGGTTGGAATATTTAGGTGCAGACGATGGTTTCAATCCCTTATAGGTACGCTACAAACACCAAGAAAAGGATCTTCTTACAATTCTAACAATTCTGTTTCAATCCCTTATAGGTACGCTACAAACGAAATTATTTAATTAAGAAATTAAGCAACTAGAAAAAGTTTCAATCCCTTATAGGTACGCTACAAACGGATGGTGAAAGAAGAGTGAAAGAGAAAGAAGAGTTAGGTTTCAATC
>JANXBZ010000042.1 GCA_025060475.1 Dictyoglomus sp.
CCTTGGATATTATGCTCCCAAGCATTATTTAAAACAATTCCATGTTAAGTATACACCTAAGGAACAATTAGAAGCTTTAGCTAAGAAGGAAGGATTCTCTAAGTGGTATGAGTTATTCCAATTTAAGATTGATTACATTCAAAATCCAGAACTTCCCACAATGTCTCCTTGGAAAGTAGTAAGTAAAAGCCCCAATGAGCCTGTTTATGTGATGGAGCGATATCCATATTATCCAGTAGTGGACACCGAAGGAAATCAGTTACCATATATCGATAGGGTTGTTTCTTACTTAGTAAGTGATGCAGAAATGATCAATATGAAGGCTATTGCAGGAGAATTAGATTTCCAAGTAAGACACATAAGACTTCCTAATTATACTTTATTTATGCAAAACAAAGATAAAGGCGGATATAGAGTTTTAAGATGGGGTTCTGGTGTGGGAGCGGATCCAGCTCTCTATCTTAACCAAAATGTAAAAGATCCTGTAAAAAGAAAATTATTCCAAGATGTAAGATTTAGACAAGCATTATCCTTGGCAATAAATAGAGAAGAAATAAATAAGATGCTATACTTTGGATTAGGAACCCCAATGCAGGCAGCAATACCAAAGGGTGGAGCATATTATGATCCAACATGGGAAAAGGCTTATGCTCAATATGATCCAGCAAGAGCAAAAAGATTATTAGACGCTATGGGATTAAAGGTTGGAAGGGATGGATTTAGAGTTGGACCTGATGGAAAGACAATAGAGTTGATTATTGACTTTACAACATATCCAGGAAACGCTAATATGCAAGTAATGGAATTAATTAAAAGCTACTGGGAAGCTATTGGAATTAAGACTATTGTGAGACAGATTGAAAGAAGCTTATAT
>JANXBZ010000043.1 GCA_025060475.1 Dictyoglomus sp.
ACTACCATATCCATATTCGCACTGCCCACCACGACCACTCGTGCCATCGTTCACCGCCTCCTCCAGTCTTGCGTCATGGGGGAGGATTCGCGAAGGGAGGAGCAGTGTCCTACCCTCTTCTACGTCCATCAGAATCAGAGGCGATCTCGTGATAGCTCTGTGTTCAGAGATGATAGATTCGTGATGACTTCTCTGAGCCTACCATTGAAGTGGTGGGCTATGATGAAAAGACCTGCCTGTGCAGGTTTTAGAAATCCGCCTGCGTGGATTTTCCTCACCTTCTTGCCCCGAATTTCCATCGGGGGAGGAACTTCACACAGTCCACAGCCGCAGTGTGGAGAAAAGCGTGTTTGTGTCAGTGATGCGCAACCCGGGAATCTGCATGGCTTGTGCCTCCTGTTGGTGTTTTGGTGGAGACACAAGATGTAGTATGCCTGAGGCATCTGCTGGGGGAATCACACAACATGTAGGGGCATGGGTGCGGGGGAGGGATTTGAACCCTCGACCTCCGGGTTATGAGCCCGGCGAGCTGACCGCTGCTCCACCCCGCGTCATCGCTCTTAATTATATCATAAAACCGCGCAGAGTGCAAACCGATGGACATGTCGTGCTACGTTTACTACCTCGCCTCTTCCCTTTCCTCCCCCTTTTGGAGTAAACTGTACACACACTTCGTGGCAGGGAGGAGTTCGGAATAGATGTTTTGTGGTCGCTACCGTGTGTGGCTGGCGCTGGCATGGATACTGAGTGTTGCCCTCACGGCGCATGCGGACGTACGCAGCCGGGACACGGGAATCCACTCCTGGCGTATCTGGTCGCATATTTACAAGCTGGCATCGGAGGAGTTCGAGGGACGCGGCTCGGGCACGAAGG
>JANXBZ010000044.1 GCA_025060475.1 Dictyoglomus sp.
ATAATTTCTCCTTTAGCCCTTGATTTTTCTTTATATATATTCTTGTTTCAATCCCTTATAGGTACTCTACAAACCTCAAAAGAGGAAAGCCTTGAGCCAATTCTTGCACCAGTTTCAATCCCTTATAGGTACTCTACAAACGAGGAAGCCGAGCGCTTCCTCCAAGAGATAGAAGAAGTTTCAATCCCTTATAGGTACTCTACAAACCTTCTTCCTCTTCTATAAACTCTTCAGAACCATTTTGTTTCAATCCCTTATAGGTACTCTACAAACTAGGTTAGTGTATTTTGCGGCTCTTGTTTTTGCTTAGTTTCAATCCCTTATAGGTACTCTACAAACTGGGAATACGCATGTGAGATAGAATCGCAAATATTGGTTTCAATCCCTTATAGGTACTCTACAAACCAGAAATTAACAAGCAGATTGGCGATAAGAATGTAGGTTTCAATCCCTTATAGGTACTCTACAAACCATAGTTCCACAATTCTTCGAAATCTTCTTCAGAATGTTTCAATCCCTTATAGGTACTCTACAAACAAAAGCCAACTAAGAGGAAAAGATTATGGGGAACTAGGTTTCAATCCCTTATAGGTACTCTACAAACGAAAAAAACAAGTTATGGTAGACGTGTATGAAAAAGAGTTTCAATCCCTTATAGGTACTCTACAAACGTATTAACACAAAAAGATTCGGAGCATGGGGGAGAAGTTTCAATCCCTTATAGGTACTCTACAAACTGACGATTGGGATGATTTCGTAAAAGAGTATAGATAGTTTCAATCCCTTATAGGTACTCTACAAACTTTACTTGAAATTTTCTTCCTTTTTTACAACAGTTATTGTTTCAATCCCTTATAGGTACTCTACAAACG
>JANXBZ010000045.1 GCA_025060475.1 Dictyoglomus sp.
CTTTTTACAGAAGAATTTAGAAGCTGTTGAATTAACTGAGTTTCAATCCCTTATAGGTACTCTACAAACTTCTCTTATTGTATTTGTTTTGTCAATTACTATTCGTTTCAATCCCTTATAGGTACTCTACAAACTTCTACTTTCTCTTCTGTGTGGGGGCTATAGAAGCGGGTTTCAATCCCTTATAGGTACGCTACAAACAACATGCCCTACTCTATGCCTCCCTTTCTCATCAAAAGTTTCAATCCCTTATAGGTACGCTACAAACTTGCAAAGGATGCTACAGACGATGAGCTTAAATTATTGTTTCAATCCCTTATAGGTACGCTACAAACATATATGAGCATAGAATTAAGCAACTATCCCAATGATGTTTCAATCCCTTATAGGTACGCTACAAACACCCTACTCCCTGCGGGCTCAAGTCGAGGCACCACAACGTTTCAATCCCTTATAGGTACGCTACAAACAGTATAAGTTCACATATACTGATAAAGTTTTTGCAGTGTTTCAATCCCTTATAGGTACGCTACAAACTCTTCAAATTTTGAAACCACTAATAGAAAAAAACTGTTTCAATCCCTTATAGGTACGCTACAAACTTAATTCAAGCAATATTATATCAAGAAAAAGATCTTTGTTTCAATCCCTTATAGGTACGCTACAAACGAGATAGAGAACGAATTGAAGGAGAAAGGGTTTTACTAGTTTCAATCCCTTATAGGTACGCTACAAACACATTTTTATTTCACCTCCTCAAAAGCTATTATCTCTGTTTCAATCCCTTATAGGTACGCTACAAACTAGAAAAAGAAAGGAGGGACAGCAATCTGATATCGAGTTTCAATCCCTTATAGGTACGCTACA
>JANXBZ010000046.1 GCA_025060475.1 Dictyoglomus sp.
CGCTACAAACAAAAATACTATCTTCTTTTTGAAAAAGATAGGGTATGTTTCAATCCCTTATAGGTACGCTACAAACTCTCTTACAAATATTGAAGCCATTAATAGAGAAAAACAGTTTCAATCCCTTATAGGTACGCTACAAACTGAAATACTGGCATTTTTCACATTCCTTTCGACATCGTTTCAATCCCTTATAGGTACGCTACAAACTTGATTGAAGCAATTCTCTTCAACGAGAGAGACTTATGTTTCAATCCCTTATAGGTACGCTACAAACGCGGTAAATATATTAATCATGAATTTGAAAGAATTGAAGGTTTCAATCCCTTATAGGTACGCTACAAACTCTCTTCTCTTTGCATATTATGCAAAGGGATTACTTCGTTTCAATCCCTTATAGGTACGCTACAAACGTCCTTGATTAAGGACTTCCAACTTCGGTACACTCTGTTTCAATCCCTTATAGGTACGCTACAAACGTAGGAAGAAAACGTGTAGTTGCAAGTGGAAATTTCATGTTTCAATCCCTTATAGGTACGCTACAAACTCTTTAGTAGCGCCTGCTCCAGCTTCTACGACAGTTCGTTTCAATCCCTTATAGGTACGCTACAAACTCTCAAGGAATTCCTGTGCCTATATACAAATTTAGCAGTTTCAATCCCTTATAGGTACGCTACAAACAGATCCAGTCCTGAGGATTCTGTGTGCAAAGTTACCTTGTTTCAATCCCTTATAGGTACGCTACAAACAAACTGTTCTTGAAATACTTAAGAAAAGGAAAGTAAGTTTCAATCCCTTATAGGTACGCTACAAACAAAAAGAGAAGAAAGAAAGAGAAGCCAGGTTTTT
>JANXBZ010000047.1 GCA_025060475.1 Dictyoglomus sp.
AATTGCAACACAAGACTATGGAAGAGTATAGAAAAGCTTTAGAAAGTCAAGAAAGAACATCGTGGACTAACTTATTTTTGAGAATTTGTTTCAATCCCTTATAGGTACTCTACAAACTTTGGAGACGCATTGCCTCTCTAATTGCGTCACCACGTTTCAATCCCTTATAGGTACTCTACAAACTTCTTTCAATCGAGTTAAGATATCTGTTTCACCTGGGTTTCAATCCCTTATAGGTACTCTACAAACGACCCTCGAAAGGTTGCAAGAGATATCCAAGCTCTTCTGTTTCAATCCCTTATAGGTACTCTACAAACTCTTTTAAATTTTCAATAGTTTTTATTTTTATCACTGTTTCAATCCCTTATAGGTACTCTACAAACTTTCCTGTTCTTGCTGTTAGCACTGTATGTAATACATGTTTCAATCCCTTATAGGTACTCTACAAACGAAATAGAAGAAAAAATGGAAAAAGAAAGAAAGGATAGTTTCAATCCCTTATAGGTACTCTACAAACGACCCAAATACTCAAAGTATTACACTCTTTGGTAGTTGTTTCAATCCCTTATAGGTACTCTACAAACAGAAAAGGGAAAGTAATCCCCAAGGAGAAAGGGAAAGGTTTCAATCCCTTATAGGTACTCTACAAACTTGAAATTTTTGACAAGTCTTTTCCCTTCTTTAGTAGTTTCAATCCCTTATAGGTACTCTACAAACTTTAATTGCATTCACTTTTTCTAACTCAATATTTGCTTGTTTCAATCCCTTATAGGTACTCTACAAACCTGGATATACATAATAGAATTCTTGCTCGACTTTTACTGTTTCAATCCCTTATAGGTACT
>JANXBZ010000048.1 GCA_025060475.1 Dictyoglomus sp.
TACGCTACAAACAGGATAGGTCCTATATTGAAAGTTTTTGAGAATCCAGTTTCAATCCCTTATAGGTACGCTACAAACCAGTATGCAGGGGAAAATTCTCTCTCTGCAAATTGAGTTTCAATCCCTTATAGGTACGCTACAAACTTATTTGGAAAAATTCTCTGACCTCTTCCCAATTATGTTTCAATCCCTTATAGGTACGCTACAAACAAGATTCTCTTCTACTATTTATTGTGAGGAGGTTTGTTTCAATCCCTTATAGGTACGCTACAAACTCCTGGGATAACTTCCCAAAAGTGCCCAAACAATAGGTTTCAATCCCTTATAGGTACGCTACAAACAAAAGGGAAAAGTAATCCCAAAGAGAAAAGGGAAAAGGTTTCAATCCCTTATAGGTACGCTACAAACATAAATTGAAAGAAAAAATTTCAAAAGACTTTGTTAAGTTTCAATCCCTTATAGGTACGCTACAAACCTAAAACAAAGACCACCATTCCTGTAGAAGGTGCTAGTTTCAATCCCTTATAGGTACGCTACAAACCCCAAAGAGAGAAAAGTAATCCCAAGGAGAGAAAAGGTTTCAATCCCTTATAGGTACGCTACAAACGATTCTATCCGAATTGAGGTGCTCCATCCTGTATTTCTGTTTCAATCCCTTATAGGTACGCTACAAACTTGTAGGAGGTGTGAGGTTATGGTGAAAGTATATTTGTTTCAATCCCTTATAGGTACGCTACAAACAATCTAATCGAAAATTCAAAAATCAGAAAAAA
>JANXBZ010000049.1 GCA_025060475.1 Dictyoglomus sp.
ATTGAAAATATTAAAGTAGAGATTAATAACATAAGGAGTTTATTCAAATGAATTTAAAAGAATTTTTCATGAAAAATAAAGATTACATTATTAACTTTACAATTGGAATTTTAATGCTTCTTGTAATTTATCTTTTGTATTTATTGTTTTTTAAAAAAATCAATAATATTCTCGAAAATAAAGAGAAAGAAGGGGTAAAATCTAATGAAACGTGATTTTATTGAAATCTTAACATTAATTTTTGGCGTTGCTGTTTTAAGCTTAATTCTTGCAAGAGCTACTGAATTCAGAACTGTCGTAAAAGCTGGAGCAAGCGCTACTACAGATATTCTTAGAACCTTATTACTATATGATTATAAAAAATAAGGGGGTGAAATAATGAAAGATGTATTAGAGATATTGACATTGATTTTTGGCATTGCTGTTTTAAGCTTAATTCTTGCAAGAGCTACTGAATTCAGAACTGTCGTAGAAGCTGGAGCAGGCGCTACTAAAGATATTCTTAGAACCTTATTACTATATGATTATAAGAAAGGAGGATAATATGGCAACAAGAATAGAAAGGAAAAAAAGATTTTACAATGAAGTATCACTGACAGGAACTGAATTGTCAAAACTTCAAAACTTTAAAAATCTTCTTTTCTTTAACTTTATAAGTGGATATCCTTCTCCAAGCACCAAGTACACGGGCAATTAAAGGAGGATTAATATGAAAGAATTATTACTTAATCCAAGGAGATTTG
>JANXBZ010000050.1 GCA_025060475.1 Dictyoglomus sp.
TATAATCCAAAGGTTTGTGAAGAACTTGCTTATCTAGATAAAGTAGTATACGTCCATCCATTACAAGATGAAGAAACTATACAAGGTTCATTAAAATTAATGTATTTAGTTGAGAAATGGCTTTCTGAAATAACTGGAATGCATAGATTTACACTTCAACCAGCTGCTGGTGCTCATGGTGAACTTCTTGGATGTTTAATTATTAGAGCTTATCATGAGTATAGAAGTGAATCTAAGAAGACTGAAATTATAATTCCCGATAGTGCTCATGGCACTAATCCTGCTAGTGCAGCTATGGCTGGATTTAAAGTTATTGTAGTTCCATCTGATGAACGTGGATGTGTAGATTTTAAAGCTTTGAAAAGTGCAGTTTCTGAGAAAACTGCTGGAATGATGTTAACAAATCCAAATACACTTGGAATATTTGAAGAAGATATATTGGAAATTGCTGATTTAATTCATGATGTTGGTGGATTACTGTATTATGATGGAGCTAATTTGAATGGTATAATTGGAATAATTAGACCTGGAGATATGGGATTTGATATTGTACATTTAAATCTACATAAAACTTTCTCTACTCCTCATGGTGGTGGAGGTCCAGGTGCAGGTCCAATTGGTGTTACTAGAGATTTAGAACCATTTCTTCCAATTCCAGTAGTAGAGTATGATGGTAAAAAATATTACTTGGATTACAATAGACCTTTGTCAATTGGTAAAATTA
>JANXBZ010000051.1 GCA_025060475.1 Dictyoglomus sp.
TGAGACCTATAAACCAATTTTATTTTCAGGAACTTCCCGAATTTTTTAAAGAGTCAGCCCTCTTAGATAGATTTCATGGATTTAATGAGGGGTGGAGATTGCCAAGAATAAATGAAAGTATGAAGGTTAGAGGTTATGCTTTGAATGTGGAGTATTTTTCTGAGGTTTTACATGCCTTAAGATTTGCTTCAGAGTACTCCTTAATAGTTGATGAATTAATAGAGACCGAAACAAAGGCAGATACAAGGGATGTGAATGCTATTAAAAAAATAGCTACTGCATATTTTAAGCTTCTATTCCCTCATATAAGGGATGTTTCTTATGTAAGTAAAGAAGATTTTGAGATGTTTTGTTTAAAACCTGCAATTGAAAAAAGAGGAATAATAAGAAGGCAGATTCACCTTGTGGATTCTGAATACAGAGAAAATCTTCCCGAAGTAAAGGTTAGGAAAAATGTTGGATGATTTTGAAGAATTGAGATTTTTGGAAGAGCTTGAAGAATATTTAGATAGAATAGAAAAAGATAAAAGTATTGATATAGAAAAGGAATTGGTAAAAATTAGAGAGAATATTGAAAGATTAAATAATATTACTAAAAGAACTTTACATATTTTAGGAAGATTAATGAAGTTAATAGAAAATAATAAAATTAATAAAATTAGAGATAGTAATGAAAAAATATTAAAAAAGAAACTTCCAAAAGGTTTGA
>JANXBZ010000052.1 GCA_025060475.1 Dictyoglomus sp.
CGTTTGTAGCGTACCTATAAGGGATTGAAACAATAACTGTTGTAAAAAAGGAAGAAAATTTCAAGTAAAGTTTGTAGCGTACCTATAAGGGATTGAAACGTACCCCTTCTTTTCGAAGGGATACCCAAGCTCAAAGTTTGTAGCGTACCTATAAGGGATTGAAACCCACAGTCCCGTATTTGTCCTTTTCTATGTCTATAGTTTGTAGCGTACCTATAAGGGATTGAAACTGAAGAAGCCCTTTTCGGACTTCTCCAAATCATATAGTTTGTAGCGTACCTATAAGGGATTGAAACTATTCCTTGGTTCTAATGGTAATAAATAATAATCTAGTTTGTAGCGTACCTATAAGGGATTGAAACGCAAGAATTGTATTACTTCCCTTTTTATGTATATTTCGTGTTTGTAGCGTACCTATAAGGGATTGAAACATACTTCGCTCTCTCTAAACTTTACAAAAATATCTAGTTTGTAGCGTACCTATAAGGGATTGAAACAAATAGATTGCGATATTGAAGAAGAAGGTGAAGTCCGTTTGTAGCGTACCTATAAGGGATTGAAACCTTTCTCTTTCTCTTCTTGGAGATTTTCTCTTCTTTAGTTTGTAGCGTACCTATAAGGGATTGAAACCTAACTCTTCTTTCTCTTTCACTCTTCTTTCACCATCCGTTTGTAGCGTACCTATAAGGGATTGAAAC
>JANXBZ010000053.1 GCA_025060475.1 Dictyoglomus sp.
ATTAGTTCTAAACTTATGTTAATTTACAAGGTGAATTTTCACATTATTAAATTTAATAATTACGTAATTTATATTAATAGTTGAATTAAAATGTTTTGGGATTATATTTGAAGATAGTTATTGGATGTGATCACGCTGGATTTAAACTTAAAAAGGATATTTTGTGTATACTTAGGGAAGAATTAGAGTTTATAGATATTGGTACTAATAGTGAAGATCCAGTTGACTACCCTGATATAGCTGAGAAAGCATGTGAACTTATTGTTAAAGGTGAAGTAAATTATGGAATTTTAATTTGTGGAACTGGAATTGGCATGAGTATAATTGCAAATAAATTTCCTGGTATAAGAGCTGCATTAGTTTATTCTGATGAAACAGCAATACTTGCAAAGAAACACAATAATGCAAATGTAATATGTTTAGGTGGAAGAACAATGAAAATTGAAGAAGTAATAAGATGGATAAGAATATGGTTAAATGAAGATTTTGAAGGTGGAAGACATCAAAGAAGGATAGATAAAATAAAGGAAATAGAAATAAAGTATAAATACAAAATTAAATAAACTATTAAAACAAACATGGGAAATACTTGTGTAAAAAGAGGAATTAATTGGAAGATGGGTATCATACAATTACTTTTAGGTGTATTTATGTTTATTGGAGGTTACATTGATAAAAGGACTATTTTAATT
>JANXBZ010000054.1 GCA_025060475.1 Dictyoglomus sp.
TATCCTCAAAGTCGGAGTTATGAGATTATAAGAGATGGATATTATACTTATTCTTCTTTCAATGGTTATTCATATGAAGAAACTGACAATGGATTTGTAGAAACAAAAGAAGATGAGCAATATATACAAAAAAGAGAATTCGATATAAGAGGAGAGATAAAAGTATGTGGAATAAGAGAGAGGTGAATAGAGCTTTTCCTCTTGCTACAGTGAGCAAAACTCGTTTTAAGCCATATGGAGCTATTTTTAAATTAGATATAAATCATCAAGGAGAGGAATACATTTCCCTAAATCCTGAATACTTAGTTTACAATCCATATACTGAGAATTTTGAACCTTATCTTAATTTCGATTCTCAAAATAATTATTTTAAATTTACTGGCCATGCTAATATGAATGTATCATACCTTGCACGTATAGATGTAAATATAAGAGGGCAAAATGGTCGTATTCAATTATTTGATAACATGAGTGGAGCATATTTTGCATTTGAATTTGGAGAAGAAGAAGAGGAAATAACAAAAGTTTTTTATATGATTGAATTTAGAATTGACATGAAAGGTAAAATAAAAGGAGTGATAAGTGTTTCATTAGCATGATTACTAAAAAACTCAAAAGAGAAGAAAAATTATTCTATAACAAATATATTAACCAACAAGCTCTAATTTTAGAGGTTAATAAA
>JANXBZ010000055.1 GCA_025060475.1 Dictyoglomus sp.
GTTTAAATCCCACATAGTTCAGATCTAACTTAAAGATGTTTATCCTCCATTTGTTCATTTGTTCGTTTAAATCCCACATAGTTCAGATCTAACTAGAGAAATAGCAAGTGTGCGTAAAACTTCTCAAGCTAGTTTAAATCCCACATAGTTCAGATCTAACAAGAAAATGAAGACAAAGAAACAGATTTATGGATAGCAGTTTAAATCCCACATAGTTCAGATCTAACGTAATCTTAAATCTTCAGCAAAAGCTAAATTCATACGGTTTAAATCCCACATAGTTCAGATCTAACATAATGATTTTTTCTTTCATTATATACCACCCCTTAGTTTAAATCCCACATAGTTCAGATCTAACGGTGTTTTAATATCTTCTTTTACTGATAATACTGAGTTTAAATCCCACATAGTTCAGATCTAACCAATAAGGTTGATAGATGATTTTGCAAGACTTCTGTGTTTAAATCCCACATAGTTCAGATCTAACTAAGTAAGCAAAATACAAAACTAAATCAGTTTCTAAGGTTTAAATCCCACATAGTTCAGATCTAACACAAATTGCAAACTGGTTCTCAAAGGCTTATATCAAGTTTAAATCCCACATAGTTCAGATCTAACTTAAAGATGTTTATCCTCCATTTGTTCATTTGTTCGTTTAAATCCCAC
>JANXBZ010000056.1 GCA_025060475.1 Dictyoglomus sp.
TAGAAAGGAAAGGATGGTTTCAATCCCTTATAGGTACGCTACAAACATTACCTTGGGATTACTTTCTCTCTTTAGGATTACCTGTTTCAATCCCTTATAGGTACGCTACAAACCATATGAGTTCATTTTAGAAGTATTTTTCCTTTGGTAGTTTCAATCCCTTATAGGTACGCTACAAACTCTTCTCTAGGAACTCAGCTATTTCTAGAACAAACTAGTTTCAATCCCTTATAGGTACGCTACAAACTAGAAAAGGAGGTAAGAAAATGAAAAAGGTGGTTTCCTGTTTCAATCCCTTATAGGTACGCTACAAACCAAGATACAAGGAAAAATCTACCGAATGACAAAAGTGTTTCAATCCCTTATAGGTACGCTACAAACCCATATATGAATGCTACATATTTCTCATTGTCTGCTAGTTTCAATCCCTTATAGGTACGCTACAAACTAGAAAGGCTAAAAAATGAGGAAATATTTGGAAAAATGTTTCAATCCCTTATAGGTACGCTACAAACTGCCTCTACCTTAAAGAAACTAATCTTTTTCTTGTTAGTTTCAATCCCTTATAGGTACGCTACAAACTCGTGTCCGACACAAGACACGAAGCCCCTAGATACGAGTTTCAATCCCTTATAGGTACGCTACAAACAAATTAATTCTAATTGC
>JANXBZ010000057.1 GCA_025060475.1 Dictyoglomus sp.
TTGAAATCTACTGTTCTTCCGTGTCCATCTGTAAGACGACCATCATCAAGCACTTGAAGAAGAATATTAAATACTTCTGGATGAGCCTTTTCAATCTCATCAAAAAGAACTACACTGTAAGGTCTTCTACGGACTGATTCGGTAAGCTGTCCACCTTCTTCGTAACCAACATAACCTGGAGGTGCACCTATTAGACGTGATACTGTATGACGCTCTTGATACTCAGACATGTCAATACGAATCATGGCATTTTCATCGTCAAATAAAAACTCTGCCAAAGCCTTTGCAAGCTCTGTTTTTCCAACACCTGTAGGACCAAGAAACATGAATGATCCAATAGGACGATTTGGATCCTGGAGTCCTGCTCTTGCTCTTCTTATTGCATTAGATACTGCCATGATTGCTTCATCCTGTCCAACAACTCTTTCACGGAGACGTTCTTCCATCTTTAAAAGTTTCTGTGTTTCGCTTTCAAGAAGCTTTTTAACTGGAATTCCTGTCCATTTAGCTACAACCTCAGCAACATCCTCTTCATCAACTTCTTCTTTTAGCATTTTTCTGCCTCTCTGAATCTCCTTAAGACGAGCATTTGCCTCATCAAGTGCTTTCTGAAGCTCAATAAGTTTTCCATATCTTAACTCTGCTGCTCT
>JANXBZ010000058.1 GCA_025060475.1 Dictyoglomus sp.
TGGAAAAACAACATTACTAAAAGTTTTATCAGGATTAATAAAACCTGAAACAGGCAAAATAATATTCGATGGAGAAGATGTAACGAATCTACCACCACACAAAAGAGTTGAGAAGGGGATATCTCTAATCCCAGAAGGAAGACTATTATTCACAAGATTAACAGTAGAAGAAAATCTACTCCTAGGTGCAACAACAGAAAAAGCTAGAATAGAAAGAGAAAAAACATTAAAATGGGTATGTCAACTCTTCCCAATACTAGAAGAAAGGAAAAAGCAAATTGCAGGAACATTAAGTGGTGGAGAACAACAAATGCTTGCAATAGCTAGAGGATTAATGTCAAAACCAAAATTACTAATATTAGATGAACCCTCATGGGGATTAGCACCAAAAATAGTAGTACAATTATTTGATTTAATCAAAGAAATAAACAATAAAGGAATAACAATACTCTTAGTAGAACAAAACGTTTGGAGAACACTAGAAATATCAGATAAAGCCTACGTAATTGAAACTGGAAGAATAGTTTTAAGTGGATCTGGAAAAGAACTACTAGAAAACGAATATGTGAGGAAAACATATCTAGGATTATAAAACCAAAATCTTTTTACCAACAATAAATTCAAATAAACATAATTCCACAATA
>JANXBZ010000059.1 GCA_025060475.1 Dictyoglomus sp.
CTACAAACCAAGTCACAGTGTAGACCCGTTTATGAAGTATTAGAGTTTCAATCCCTTATAGGTACGCTACAAACTTCGGAAAAGTACTTTACAAAAGCACAAAAAAATCGTTTCAATCCCTTATAGGTACGCTACAAACAGAGAAGATCGTTATAAAAACTGTTCTTGAGATACTGTTTCAATCCCTTATAGGTACGCTACAAACGTAAAATGGGCACAAAAAATCAAAGAAGAGATAGAACAAGTTTCAATCCCTTATAGGTACGCTACAAACCACTGGATAGTGCTCAGCACCATCCCCGATATATTTGGTTTCAATCCCTTATAGGTACGCTACAAACCCCTTAATATTGAAAGGATATCCGATTTCGATACGGAGTTTCAATCCCTTATAGGTACGCTACAAACTGCTGCGTACTGGCAAGTAAGTGAGCCGTCATGTTGTTTCAATCCCTTATAGGTACGCTACAAACGAGGCTATGTTTATGATGAGGATGGTTATCGCTCCTAGTTTCAATCCCTTATAGGTACGCTACAAACACGGAACTTCTATCCCCGTCAGCATAGATATGAGTCGTTTAAATCCCTTATAGGTACGCTACAAACTTGCTAAGGAAGAAAATAAATATACTGTTTC
>JANXBZ010000060.1 GCA_025060475.1 Dictyoglomus sp.
AGACAAACCTTTTATTACACCATCAAAATTGTTTAAATCCCACATAGTTCAGATCTAACCTCATTTTTAACGCTTGCTTCTACTTATATCAAAATTGTTTAAATCCCACATAGTTCAGATCTAACGGAGAGGGTAATGAGTGGTATTCCCACGGAGAGCTTGGTTTAAATCCCACATAGTTCAGATCTAACCTATACTCCTTTTTTCTTAGCTTATCACGATGCAAGAGTTTAAATCCCACATAGTTCAGATCTAACGTGGTCAAAGATGCAAAGATATCCACGAACTTCAAAGTTTAAATCCCACATAGTTCAGATCTAACGTTAATAAGCTTTTCTACACCGTGCTGTAAGTTATGTTTAAATCCCACATAGTTCAGATCTAACTTTATTTTTTGCAATTGTTTTAATTATCTTTTCCATAGTTTAAATCCCACATAGTTCAGATCTAACACTAAATATCCAATCCTTTAATTCTTTTGCTTTTTCGTTTAAATCCCACATAGTTCAGATCTAACGGTATACCTGCTTGCGAGGTAGTTAGAAAAAATTTCAGTTTAAATCCCACATAGTTCAGATCTAACGTACAAGATTTTTCGAAGGAAAGAAGC
>JANXBZ010000061.1 GCA_025060475.1 Dictyoglomus sp.
GAAGAGAAGGAAAATCCCAAAGATATCCGTTTCAATCCCTTATAGGTACGCTACAAACCAATACATCCAAGAGCCCGAAGAGCTCTTTTCGCACTGTTTCAATCCCTTATAGGTACGCTACAAACGATAAATTTTCAACAAAAACTGTATTACCTCTCTTTGTTTCAATCCCTTATAGGTACGCTACAAACGAGTTTACGAGTTTACCAGTTTACGAGTTTACGGCGAGTTTCAATCCCTTATAGGTACGCTACAAACGAAGTAGGGAAAAAATTTTATATATCATACCAACTTCAGTTTCAATCCCTTATAGGTACGCTACAAACCTTTCTTGGATAGGAGGACCAAAATGCGCAAATCTCCTGTTTCAATCCCTTATAGGTACGCTACAAACAAAGAGAAAAATTAGATAAGAACCATGTATACGTAGGTTTCAATCCCTTATAGGTACGCTACAAACCTTCCTTCCAGCTTCTGTACACTCTTAACTCCTCTTGTTTCAATCCCTTATAGGTACGCTACAAACATTATCGTTGCCCTATTTGCGGAAAATACAGAAACCAGTTTCAATCCCTTATAGGTACGCTACAAACAAAAAGAGGCCGAACT
>JANXBZ010000062.1 GCA_025060475.1 Dictyoglomus sp.
ACAGTTTTTATTACAACCTTTTCTTGACTGTTTAAATCCCACATAGTTCAGATCTAACACTTGGATATTCATAAGAAAGAATCTCAAGTTCAAGGTTTAAATCCCACATAGTTCAGATCTAACGATAATAATTTTTTCTTTCATTATATACCACCCCTTAGTTTAAATCCCACATAGTTCAGATCTAACCCATTCGAGTAACTCCCTCCTTTTTTCCTTAAATTCGTTTAAATCCCACATAGTTCAGATCTAACGTATTTGGGTCTATCTCTAATACTTGGGTTGCATTGTAGTTTAAATCCCACATAGTTCAGATCTAACACTGATATCTTCAATAAGCTTTAAAAAACTAGCCATGGTTTAAATCCCACATAGTTCAGATCTAACTTTAGAGATAAATCCGTTGTTTATAATTTTTACCTCGTTTAAATCCCACATAGTTCAGATCTAACTAATATTGAAAGAATTTTTTTGGAAATTCCTTACCTTTGTTTAAATCCCACATAGTTCAGATCTAACGGATATATAACTTGAACCGACTGTTTACCTTTTTTATGTTTAAATCCCACATAGTTCAGATCTAACCCAAAACAGTTTTCAAATTATG
>JANXBZ010000063.1 GCA_025060475.1 Dictyoglomus sp.
AGACGTGTTAAGACCTCAATTATTCTTTCTACTTCCCAGCAACCTCTTGAATCGCTAAATGGATTTATCTCACCATAATCCCAAACCATTGGCAATGCTTGTCTATCAAAAGCACGCTCAAAAGATAAGGCATCTCCTCGCCAACGAGTAAGATTACATAAATAAGTAGCAATTTTATCAACAGCTAAAGCCAAATAACTAACAATAGCCTTTGCAAAATCCTCTTCATAGCCTTCTTCGAGCATCTTGCGGTAAGCAATCCTAACCTTCTCCACGAAGGTTATCAATGCAAGCTTTTGCCGAGAGTTGAAGAGATCTCCCCATTTAAGCATTCCATAAACCCAGACATTGATGACCCCAAAAGATACTGGGACCCTGGTTATTGGTTCATCAGGAACTGGATCTATTCCCCATTCTTCCATCAGCTTTGCTCTCTTCTTTTCCAAATAGAGCTCCGCTTCTCTGTAAGCTTCGAGATCTTTTTCAGTCGCAATTCTATAAAGCTTTCCCTCTCCCTCTTGGCTTTGAAGAATTACCGCCACCATTCTTTGCCCTGATTTGCCATTTTGGAATAGCTTTCTAACCGTTTTAT
>JANXBZ010000064.1 GCA_025060475.1 Dictyoglomus sp.
TTACAAGGCATAACCCAATAACAGTTCTTTGCCATTTATCCTGATAATCAACTTCAGCAATAGAAACATTAAATTTTGATTTTATTTTATCCTGAAGCGATTGAATAATTTTTCTTTTATCTTTCAAACTTGTACTGCCTGGTATAATAATCTCAAATTTTAAAGTCCCAATAAACATAGAAATATATATTATATCTTTATTTTAATCTATTTTCCAAATTTTTATAAATTCTTTGATATACTTCCTTAAGAGGGATATTTTTTTCTTCTGAAATTTTTTTACAATCCTCATATTCAGGAGATAAGTTAACAATTTTACCTTCTCTATAAGCAATCTTCACCCTTACTTTCCCCAATTCAGTATTAACTTCTTTTATAGTTCTATCTAAAACAACTCTATTTTCTCTTCTGTATCTAAATCCTATTGTAGTAGTTTCCTGAAATAAAATATTACTAATTTCATTAAACTTACTTTCTGGAACTAAAATTTCAACTTTAAAAATTGGTCTATTTTTTTTACCTATGCCACAGAAAACAGAAATATCTAATGCTCCATTTTTAATAATCTTTTCTATTAAATTTCCTATT
>JANXBZ010000065.1 GCA_025060475.1 Dictyoglomus sp.
AATCCCTTATAGGTACTCTACAAACCACCATGATCTTAGCTATGGCTCTAGGCAAAAAACCGTTTCAATCCCTTATAGGTACTCTACAAACGAAAGAAAGGAACTATTTGAACAGTTGGAGAAGAAATAGTTTCAATCCCTTATAGGTACTCTACAAACACAGTAGAAGGATTAGATTTATTCCCAGCTTTATCAGTTTCAATCCCTTATAGGTACTCTACAAACTCAAGTTTTAGAGTTGCAGTCCCTGAAGAACTTTCAGGTTTCAATCCCTTATAGGTACTCTACAAACCTTACGTTGTTAGCGCTCCAATCATCGCCATCCATGCCGGTTTCAATCCCTTATAGGTACTCTACAAACCGGAGCAAGAAGCCGAACTAATACAAGCAGAACTTCCGTTTCAATCCCTTATAGGTACTCTACAAACACTATCTACATTGAAGATTTATTTACTCATACAAATTAGTTTCAATCCCTTATAGGTACTCTACAAACCCAAAAACTTCTCAATCTTAGAGAAGAGCCACAAATGTTTCAATCCCTTATAGGTACTCTACAAACTTATTAGCTTTGATTAAATCTGAA
>JANXBZ010000066.1 GCA_025060475.1 Dictyoglomus sp.
CATATTAACCTCCAAAAAAGTGTTTGTAGAGTACCTATAAGGGATTGAAACCTTTCTCTTTTCAGGATTACCTTGGGATTACTTTCTTTGTTTGTAGAGTACCTATAAGGGATTGAAACGAATTCCCATTCAAATTGCCAATTCTTTAGGTTGGGGGGTTTGTAGAGTACCTATAAGGGATTGAAACTATTCTACAGGCAAAACATTAGCTATAGCTGGTGGAGTTTGTAGAGTACCTATAAGGGATTGAAACTAAATATTTAAATTTTAAAATAGTTCCCTTAGGGATGTTTGTAGAGTACCTATAAGGGATTGAAACATTTTGCACTGAAAAATAATCTTAACCTCGTAATTAGTTTGTAGAGTACCTATAAGGGATTGAAACAATGTGTTTTGTTGTTTAATTGCATTCACTTTTTCTAAGTTTGTAGAGTACCTATAAGGGATTGAAACTTCTCTTGCTCTTTGTATCTGAGATAGACGCATTTGCGAGTTTGTAGAGTACCTATAAGGGATTGAAACTCTACAATCTCTTTTACGACTGTTGCTTCATATATTTGTTTGTAGCGTACCTATAAGGGATT
>JANXBZ010000067.1 GCA_025060475.1 Dictyoglomus sp.
CGTCTTTCCCTATACCCCTAAGTAACACCCCTATGTTGTCTCCCGCCCTTCCTTCATCAAGCACTTTCCTGAACATCTCTATCCCTGTTGCCACAGTCTTACGCGTCTCACCTAAACCAACTATCTCTACCTCATCACCTACCTTTATTACTCCACGCTCTACCCTTCCTGTAACAACTGTCCCACGACCAGAAATACTAAATACATCCTCTATAGGCATCAAAAATGGCTTGTCTGTCTCCCTGACCGGCTCTGGTATATACGTATCTATCGCATCTAATAACTCCTGTATACACCTGTACTCCTCTGCATTGGGATCTTTACTCGGACTTTCCATCGCCTTAAGCGCACTGCCTCTTATCACAGGTATCTCATCCCCTGGAAATCCATACTTGCTAAGTAGCTCCCTAACCTCAAGCTCCACTAAATCAAGTAGCTCCGGATCATCTACCATGTCTGTCTTGTTCATAAATACTACTATATGAGGAACTCCTACCTGCCTTGCAAGTAATATATGCTCCCTAGTCTGCGGCATCGGCCCATCATTCGCTGCTACCACTAATATCGCCCCATC
>JANXBZ010000068.1 GCA_025060475.1 Dictyoglomus sp.
GTTTGTAGCGTACCTATAAGGGATTGAAACCTGGTAAACTTCTTGTGTAGAGAGGGGGGGCTTGCTGTTTGTAGCGTACCTATAAGGGATTGAAACCATTCTTTTATCATATTATAAAAAATCATAATTTAGAAGTTTGTAGCGTACCTATAAGGGATTGAAACTCTGCAGGGAAGACAACAAATTCGTCTCTAAATACGTTTGTAGCGTACCTATAAGGGATTGAAACAATTTTTCAAACCGCTGCTAAAGAAGGCTAGTTCTCGTTTGTAGCGTACCTATAAGGGATTGAAACCCATCCTTTCTTGGCAAGATTTAGGAATTCTCTTTTCGTTTGTAGCGTACCTATAAGGGATTGAAACAATAATTAGAAAAGTTTTCTGCAGAGGTTTGTAGCGTACCTATAAGGGATTGAAACCAATCTATAGCAGAGAATGTCTATGCGCGCACTACACGCGTTTGTAGCGTACCTATAAGGGATTGAAACCTGGTAAACTTCTTGTGTAGAGAGGGGGGGCTTGCTGTTTGTAGCGT
>JANXBZ010000069.1 GCA_025060475.1 Dictyoglomus sp.
AGATGCAATTGAATCTGATACAAAATTATTTTCAAGATATTTTCACGGAATGTTGAAAAGGGGAATTTATTTACCTCCATCTCAGTTCGAAGCATTCTTTATTTCAACTGCTCACACACAAGATGATTTGCAAAAAACAGTTGATATACAAAGAGAGGTTTTTGAAGAATTGTTCTCTTAATTCTTGTATAAACATTGATTAAGTTTTAATTTTGCAACGCATTTTTGTTCTTTCAGGAGAGGTGCAGGAGTGGCTTAACTGGCACGCCTGGAGAGCGTGTGTACCGTAAAACCGGTACCGTGGGTTCGAATCCCACCCTCTCCGCTTTCTCAGTTAAAAATATCTTCCCTTAATTTTTTTTATTCCGTGAATTATCAGTACAAAAATTTTCGATTAAGTTCAGTGCTTTTCTGATAAATGATGTGAGACAAAATTTTTCTAAAAATTTAGCTTTTAGAATTTAAAATCCTGTTCTTTGATTAATTCATTCTTAGGGATAAGTTAAGTACAATAATAGTCTCATCTCAATTCAAATTTTTTAAGC
>JANXBZ010000070.1 GCA_025060475.1 Dictyoglomus sp.
TGCATTCTTCGTAGCCTTTAAGATTTGAAGGAACATTCACAAATTCAACTTCAAAGTTAGCATTTGGAATTTCTTTTCTACAAAGTACTATACAAGTATCTACTGTTTGTTCAAACACAGAGAACCCTCTGAAGTCTATAATCTTTATAATCTTTGTTTTTTCTCTGAGAAACTTTCTAAGTTTCTCTCCATATTTAGCTCTTAGCCATTTATTTGAAGATATCAAGCAGAGAATACCTGAATTTTTAAGCAGATTGTATCCTTTTTCATAAAAATAGACATAAAGATCGGATGTGGATACAAAAGTTTCATATAATTGATGTTGTAGCATCGGTTTGAGTTCTTTTATTTTCTCTTGTCTTACATAAGGTGGATTACCTATTGCTATATTGAATCCGTCTTCGACTCCGAACATCCACTCTGGATCAAACCAGTCTGCTGTAGCTGTTTGGGAAAAAACATCAAAGCTCAGTACTTTGTCGGCGGTTTCTTTTTCGTATTCAGCTTTTTTAAAAAGTAAATCTTTGATCTGATTTTTT
>JANXBZ010000071.1 GCA_025060475.1 Dictyoglomus sp.
ACCAACGGGAAAGATATTATTAGAATTTTGTTTCAATCCCTTATAGGTACGCTACAAACTAGAAAAAGTTAGGAATATTTATAAGATTAGAAACAGTTTCAATCCCTTATAGGTACGCTACAAACCATTCCTGAATCAAAGACTTCCAGTTTTTGTACACCCTGTTTCAATCCCTTATAGGTACGCTACAAACATGATAAAGAAGCATATATGCTTGCAAAATCTCTTGCGTTTCAATCCCTTATAGGTACGCTACAAACAACAAATTGGAAAAGAAAAAGACTACGATTATTTTGGTTTCAATCCCTTATAGGTACGCTACAAACTAGATGAGATTAATAGTGATGAGAAACCAATTTTTTGTTTCAATCCCTTATAGGTACGCTACAAACAGAATATTCTTTTATCTTTATTCTTTTCTAAAAAAGAGTTTCAATCCCTTATAGGTACGCTACAAACCATAATATGCAAATGGATAAAAAGAGAAAAGAAGAGTGTTTCAATCCCTTATAGGTACGCTACAAACACATGCCCCACT
>JANXBZ010000072.1:0-255 GCA_025060475.1 Dictyoglomus sp.
CCTTCTGATAAAGCTTCATAAAGAGATTTGATCTCTATCTGAACTGGTAAATCCTCAAGGATTTTTTCATTAACTAATCTCTCAACTTCTCTTATCTCTTCAGGCTTTAATGCTTCAAAATGGGTAAAATCAAATCTTAATCTGTCAGGAGCAACAAGACTTCCAGCTTGCTTTATATGATCTCCTACTACTATCCTTAATGCTGCATGAAGTAGATGTGTTGCTGTATGATTTCTTGCTATTGCCTTTCTTCTT
>JANXBZ010000072.1:265-535 GCA_025060475.1 Dictyoglomus sp.
ATTTAAAACGCCCTCAGTTACTCTAACAATATGACAATGAAGTCCTAAAATCCTTTTTGTATCTAAAACCTCTGCCTTACCATAAGGAGATATGATAACACCTGTATCGCCTACCTGACCACCAGCTTCTGCATAAAAAGGTGTTTCTTTAAGAAAAATCTCCCCCTCTTGCCCTTCCTCTAAGAAATTTACAGTTACTCCATCTTTTATTATCGCCTCTACAGTGGTCTCAACTTCATTGTTTGTGTAACCTAAAAACTCTGTCTTAGT
>JANXBZ010000073.1 GCA_025060475.1 Dictyoglomus sp.
CTGCCTTCATCTAATATCTTCCGAAACATCTCTAAACCAGTCGCTACTGTCTTACGAGTCTCCCTAAATCCCACTATCTCTACCTCATCACCTACCTTTATTACACCCCTCTCTACCCTGCCCGTCACTACTGTTCCACGACCAGAAATAGAAAATACATCCTCTATTGGCATCAAAAATGGCTTGTCTACCTCACGCTGAGGCTCAGGTATATAGTTGTCTAAAGCATCCAATAACTCCTGTATACACCTATACTCCTCTGCATTAACATCCTTACTCGTACTCTCCAATGCCTTAAGCGCTGAACCCTTCACTATCGGTATCTCATCCCCAGGAAATCCATACTTGCTAAGTAGTTCCCTAACCTCAAGCTCTACTAAATCCAATAACTCCGGATCATCTACCATGTCTACTTTGTTCATAAACACTACTATATAAGGCACCCCAACCTGCCTTGCAAGCAGTATATGCTCCCTAGTCTGTGGCATAGGCCCATCATTGGCTGCAACTACAAGTATTGCTCCA
>JANXBZ010000074.1 GCA_025060475.1 Dictyoglomus sp.
AACAGATAGTTTTCTACAAAGTTGAGATTTTATAAAGTGTGTTTCAATCCCTTATAGGTACGCTACAAACATGGAATACCACAAGACTCAACACAGATACTAGAAAGTTTCAATCCCTTATAGGTACGCTACAAACTATCCAATTTAAGGAAAGACAAAATCCTGCAAATTTTGTTTCAATCCCTTATAGGTACGCTACAAACATCCATTCATAGAAAAGCTCCTACAACTAAGGGAAGAGTTTCAATCCCTTATAGGTACGCTACAAACAGTAATCCTAAAGAGAAAGTAATCCCAAGGTAATCCGTTTCAATCCCTTATAGGTACGCTACAAACAGCAAAAAGAAGAAGAGAAGAGAAGCCAGGAAAACCGTTTCAATCCCTTATAGGTACGCTACAAACAAACATCAAAGGACTGGAGAGGGTTTCTTAGAGAGTTGTTTCAATCCCTTATAGGTACGCTACAAACGTTATACTTCCATTTTCATCCTCAACAGTTATTCTTAGTTTCAATCCCTTATAGGT
>JANXBZ010000075.1 GCA_025060475.1 Dictyoglomus sp.
AAACTCCAGAAGAGGCAATTGATTATCTAAAAGCTATTCAAATGATAATTTCTGCTATGCCTAGATTGAATCAAGACTTATTTTTTGTCTTACTACAAAAATTATCAAAGCTTGCTCCAGCTGATATAACCAAACTTTCTGCTTCTATTCTTGAACTTGAAAAAGCTAAAAACGAAGCCTTTATGCTGAAAGATATATTCTATAGAATAAGTCCTCAGGATCTGAAAACACTTCTTCCTTCTTTAACTGAAATTCTTGGAAAAGAAAGAAGCTTCTTTACTAGTTTAGTTGAGAAAATTGCCCCATTAAAAGAGCCAGATCTTTCAAAATACACGCCAGTTTTTTCTGTTTTCGCAAAACTTGATAGAAGGGAGCTTTCCAGCCTTTCTGCTTCTATAGCTAGCTTGAGTGAACAAGAATTTAAGAACTTCTTGGACAAGGCTTTAAAAGAAGGAATAACTGAAAGGAAAGGCGAAGATTTGTTTAATACCATTAAAAAATTACTACCAGTTCCGGGAAAGAA
>JANXBZ010000076.1 GCA_025060475.1 Dictyoglomus sp.
AGCAAGTAGAGTAAGAGATCTTTTTGATCAAGCAAAGAAAAACTCTCCATGCATAGTTTTTATTGATGAGATAGATGCAGTTGGAAGACAGCGTGGAGCAGGACTTGGTGGTGGACATGATGAAAGAGAACAGACTCTTAATCAGCTTCTTGTTGAGATGGATGGATTTGAAAGTAATGAGGGAATAATTGTGCTTGCAGCTACAAATAGACCTGATGTTTTAGATCCTGCGCTTTTAAGACCTGGAAGATTTGACCGTCAGATTGTGGTTCCTCTTCCTGATGTAAAGGGAAGACTTGAAATACTTAAGGTTCATACAAAGAAAGTTCCACTTAACAGTGATGTAGATCTTGAGAAGATTGCAAGGGGAACTCCTGGATTTTCAGGAGCAGATCTTGCAAACTTAGTGAATGAGGCTGCATTAATCGCTGCAAGAAGGAATAGTGATACTGTCCATATGAATGATTTTGAAGCAGCAAAGGATAAGGTTTTGATGGGTGTTGAAAGAAAAAGCATGG
>JANXBZ010000077.1 GCA_025060475.1 Dictyoglomus sp.
TAAGCTGAGATGGAACCCCATTTACAAGATGAATATCCTGTGTAAGTAAACCTTCTTTCTGAAAAACATAAAATATTGGATAGACATTGGCATACTGAATCCAGCCTACTTTTAATTTCATCCCTTTATTACACCCATTGGTTTTAGTTTTACCACTTTTAAGGCAATACCTGCATTATGAACAACATCTACGACATTTGATACATCTTTGTAAGCATCAGGCATTTCCTCTGCCAAGGTTTCTTTACCAGCGCTCCTTACTAT
Source organism: Dictyoglomus sp. (assembly GCA_025060475.1). Classification (NCBI taxonomy): domain Bacteria; kingdom Pseudomonadati; phylum Dictyoglomota; class Dictyoglomia; order Dictyoglomales; family Dictyoglomaceae; genus Dictyoglomus; species Dictyoglomus sp. The sequence goes on from JANXBZ010000077.1 coordinate 265, forward strand.
TATTCCCTTTTCAGCAAGCTCTTGCTTAATTGATCTTCCTTTTGCCTGCTTTATTGCCTGATTACGGCTTAAAAGTCTTCCTGCACCATGACAGGTAGAGCCAAAGGTCTCTTCCATAGCCCTTGGAAGTCCTACAAGTACAAAAGAGACTCTTCCCATATCACCGGGAATCAAAACTGGTTGTCCGATCTCTTTATAGCAGTCTGGCAGTTCTGGATGACCCTTTGGAAAGGCACGGGTTGCACCTTTTC
>JANXBZ010000078.1 GCA_025060475.1 Dictyoglomus sp.
CTAAGTTGATGCGGATATCGATTAAGCGTGTCACTAATTCCTAAAAGTTCAACAACCTCCCTCACTCTTTTACTGATCTCTTGTTTAGACGCTTTCCTTATCTTCAATGGAAATGCTATGTTGTCAAACACTCTCATGTGGGGGTATAGAGCATAATCCTGAAACACCATTGCAATATCTCTATCCTTTGGAGGCAAATCAGTTACGTCTCTTCCATCTATGTATACTCTACCTGAATCAGCCTTTTCTAAACCAGCTATAATTCTCAGAGTAGTAGTCTTACCACAGCCAGAAGGACCTAGTAGTACGAAGAACTCTCCTCCCGATATCTTTAATGAAACATCGTCTACTGCTATGACGTTTCCAAACACTTTCCTCACATGATCTAAGAATACCTCTCCAGGCAATCACCACACCCTCCCACATATAGATGGGACACTTAATGCTTTTATGATTTTCTCATAAGTTTTACAGCATTTTTACCTTAAAAAGTTTATTAATGTTTCTTTGCCA
>JANXBZ010000079.1 GCA_025060475.1 Dictyoglomus sp.
GGATTGAAACTGAAATTGAAGATTATGATATTGACATAAAAGATTTAGTTTGTAGCGTACCTATAAGGGATTGAAACATAAGTAAAAGTCAATCTTGGAAATCCTATAAAATTGTTTGTAGCGTACCTATAAGGGATTGAAACAGGAATTAACCACATTCTGTACCTTTTTCCTAAAATCGTTTGTAGCGTACCTATAAGGGATTGAAACAGAGTGTTATCTTTTTTTTCCGTTATTTTTCTACTTTGTTTGTAGCGTACCTATAAGGGATTGAAACGTTTCTACAAATCCATTGTCAGTTTCTTCATATGAAGTTTGTAGCGTACCTATAAGGGATTGAAACGAGGGAGGCTTTGCTTTGGCAAAGCTTTCCTATCCAAAGAGGAAGCCGAGCGCTTCCTTCTTGGAGAAGAATAGTCAGGCAGGGGGTTTGTAGCGTACCTATAAGGGATTGAAACGCATTTTTAATTCTTTAAGAAGGAGGTGAGTGATATGGTTTGTAGCGTACCTAT
>JANXBZ010000080.1 GCA_025060475.1 Dictyoglomus sp.
GGTACGCTACAAACTGCTGTTCCATAATGGAGCTCTTCTAGCTTCAGAGATGTTTCAATCCCTTATAGGTACGCTACAAACTTCTTTTCTAAAAAAGATAAAATACTTTTATAATCAGTTTCAATCCCTTATAGGTACGCTACAAACATGGGATAATAGCAAAAGTAAGAGTAAGAACATTCGAGTTTCAATCCCTTATAGGTACGCTACAAACGATTGTATACTCCCTCTACAAAATCTTTAAGAATAGTTTCAATCCCTTATAGGTACGCTACAAACCTGATTTATATCCTAAGCTTGTCTTTAGGATAGGTTGTTTCAATCCCTTATAGGTACGCTACAAACAAAGGTTATTCTTTTGAAACCTATCGAAATCTATATAAAGTTTCAATCCCTTATAGGTACGCTACAAACCCCAGATGCAATTTGCAAATTACAAATATCAGCCTCAGTTTCAATCCCTTATAGGTACGCTACAAACATTAAACAGAAAAACTCTTGGCTTTTTAAG
>JANXBZ010000081.1 GCA_025060475.1 Dictyoglomus sp.
CTTTTCCCTGTAAAATCGCTTAAAGGTGTTTTTGCCTGGATTACTTGTCCTATGGTGCTTGAAAGGTTCAAGAAAGACCTTAAACTTGCTGGGATAACTGATTTCAATTTCTCGGATTTTCAAAATCTTCAAAACACTATACCAAATACATCTAACATTGAGATTTCTTCTAAAATTGTGCTTGAAGAATTTACTTTTGAAGTTATAAAGGATCAAAACACCACAAAGCTAGCCGAATGGCTTTCAGATAATATTTTCCCTAATGACTCATCATACCAATTTTGGAGAGACAAACTAAAAAAAGATTTAGTTATCTTGAGTGACGACGATTTTAAGCACTTTGTCAAATCGTCTACCGAGGTAATCACAAGAACTAAGATTGATGATGTAACTGGAACAGTCCAATCTGGAGCGCTCTGGACGGAAGAGTATCTGCCACAAGATACAATTATGTATTCAATAGTAGTGTTCTCCCAACCGAGAGTTGAGACTGACGATAAAAAAG